>JANOYK010000862.1:0-10322 GCA_031428855.1 Burkholderiales bacterium
CACTTATATTTGAATGGCACCAGCTGATTGACGTCGGTCGAGCCGTTGATGATGCGTTTGTCAGCAGCATTGACGCGGCGCGCTTCGGGCGCGGCACCTTCACTCGCATCGGGCAGCACTGAACGAGAACCCGGCATGCCGACAAGAGGCGCAGCCGGTGCCAGGGAGGCAAATGCCTGCAAACCGGCATGCTGCACGCGCGCAGACTCCAGCGCCACTGACTGTAAGCCGAGCATGGGGGCCGGCATGCCGGCCCCCGCACGAACGGTGGCGGGCGCGATCATCTCGTCTTCAAAATTTAGCATATCCACTCCTGTCGATTAACTTTGACGTCATGTTATGGGTGTTAACGGATTGTTCCATTACATCAATCTTCTGCCAAAGCGGTTCGGGCACTGGGTACATCAGCGTGACTTTGACGTCCTGTTATAGGTGTCGCTCCCTGCCCTACCCCGCATCAACCTGCCTTACCTCACCCGCCTTACGCTTCGCACTCTTCCACCTCACACCACCCTTGCCTTGCTACTGGCAGGCTTCGCACTCATCAAACCCGGGATCACCGGGGCGCATCATGCAGGCGGGTCCAGCCAATTCCTCTTCCACCGGCTTCAACCCGGCTGGCACAGCCACCGGCAGCGCGCCCATGCCAGCCATCCCGCCATCACTCGGCACGGCATTCATCTGCCCGGCCTTCACCGTCGATTTTTCAGCGTTGGACGCGCCCAAGGTGCGCAGGTAATACGTGGTCTTGAGGCCGCGCAGCCACGCCAGTTTGTAGGTGTCGTCGAGGCGCTTGCCCGACGCGCCCGCCATGTAAATATTGAGCGACTGCGCCTGGTCAATCCACTTTTGCCGCCGCGCCGCCGCTTCCACAATCCATTTGGGCTCCACCTCGAACGCGGTGGCGTAGAGACTGCGGATCTCGGGCGGCACCCGGTCAATCTTGGCAAGTGAGCCGTCAAAATATTTCAGGTCGGCAATCATGACCGAATCCCACAGGCCAATTCGCTTCAGATCTTTCACCAGATATTCATTGACGATGGTGAATTCACCTGACAAGTTCGACTTGACATAAAGGTTCTGATAGGTCGGCTCGATACAGGCCGACACACCGATGATGTTTGAAATCGTCGCTGTCGGCGCAATCGCCACGCAATTGGAGTTGCGCATGCCGTGCTGGCGAATCCGCGAACGCAGCGAGTCCCAATCGAGGCTGGACGACTCATCCACATCGACATAGCCGCCGCGCTCTTCGCGCAGCAGGCGGATGGTGTCTTGCGGCAGGATATCGCGGTCCCACAAGGACCCTTTGTAGCTGGAGTAGCGCCCGCGCTCTTCAGCGAGATCGGTCGAGGCCATGTAGGCGTAGTAGCACACCGCCTCCATTGATCTGTCGGCAAACTCCACCGCCTCTTGCGATGCGTAGGGCAGACGCAACTCATGCAGGCAATCCTGAAACGACATGATGCCCAGGCCGACTGGCCGGTGCTTGGCGTTGGAGTTGCGCGCCTTGTTGACGGCGTAGTAGTTGATATCGATCACGTTGTCGAGCATGCGCATCGCAATCGAAATGGTGCGCTTGAGCTTGACCTGATCGAGCTTGCCATCCTTCAGATGCGCGCGCAGGTTGACCGACCCCAGGTTGCACACCGCAATTTCTTCGGCGTTGGTATTGAGCGTGATTTCGGTGCAAAGATTGGACGAATGCACCACCCCCACATGCGACTGGGGTGAGCGGATATTGCAGGCATCTTTCCAGGTCAGCCAAGGGTGGCCGGTTTCGAACAGCATCGACAGCATCTTGCGCCAGATCGACAGGGCCGGCACTTTTTTGAACAGCTTATGCTCGCCACTGGCAACTCTTGCCTCATAGCCGATGTACGCCTTCTCGAACGCCTTGCCGAATTTGTCGTGCAGATCGGGCACATCGGACGGCGAAAACAGCGTCCACTCGCCGTTCTCCATCACCCGCTTCATGAACAAATCGGGGATCCAGTTGGCGGTGTTCATGTCATGCGTGCGGCGGCGGTCGTCGCCGGTATTCTTGCGCAGTTCCAGAAATTCTTCAATATCGAGGTGCCAGGTTTCCAGATAGGCGCATACCGCGCCCTTGCGCTTGCCGCCTTGATTGACCGCGACAGCGGTATCGTTGACCACTTTCAGGAACGGCACCACGCCCTGGCTCTTGCCATTGGTGCCTTTGATGTGGCTGCCGAGCGCACGCACCGGGGTCCAGTCGTTGCCCAGTCCGCCGGCAAACTTGGACAGCAGCGCATTTTCCTTGATCGCCTCGTAAATGCCGTCCAGATCGTCAGCCACCGTGGTGAGATAACACGACGACAATTGCGAGCGCAAGGTGCCCGAATTGAACAAGGTCGGCGTCGAGGACATGAAATCGAAACTCGACAGAATTTCATAGAACTCGATGGCGCGCGTCTCACGCTCCACTTCATTCAATGCCAGCCCCATCGCGACACGCATGAAAAATGCCTGCGGCAGCTCTATCCGTTTTTCCTGAATGTGCAGGAAGTAGCGGTCGTACAGGGTTTGCAACCCGAGATATTCAAATTGCTGATCGCGCTGCGCGCGCAAGGCCTTGCCCAACTTTTTCAGGTCGTAGTGTCCCAGACGCTCGTCGAGCAGCTCCGCGTCAATGCCGCGCTGGATGAATCCCGGAAAATAATCCGCATAGCCCTGCTCCATATCGGCCTGCGACGCTTCCCGGCCCAACACTTCGAGCCGGATGTCGTGCAGCAGCAGTCTGGCGGTAGCATACCCGTACGCCGGGTCGGCCTCGATCAGGGTGCGCGCCGACAACACCAGCGATTTGCGCACTTCCGCAGCAGGCACGCCGTCATACAGGTTTTTAAGTGCTGATTCCAGAATCAGGCTGCCGCTTGCCTCAGGCAATCCGTCACACGCCGAGTCGAGCAGGGCCTGAAGGCGCACTGCGTCGAGCGCTACACGCCGGCCGGTGTCATCCGTAATCATCATCACGGGATCCGCCTGCGCAGCGGGTGCGCGCTCTTTGGCCTTGGCGCGCTCCTCGGTGCGGCGCTGACGGTACAACACATAGGAGCGCGCTACTTCGTGTTCTCCCGAGCGCATCAGGGACAGTTCGACCTGGTCCTGCACATCTTCAATATGGAAGGTGCCGCCGGCCGGCTGCCGCCGCATCAACGCGCCGACCACATTGTTGGTCAGGGCCGCCACCACCTCGCGAATCCGCGCCGACGCCGCACCCTGTCCGCCGCTGACCGCCAAAAACGCCTTGGTCATGGCGATCGTAACTTTTGACGGCTCAAACGGCACCACCGCGCCATTGCGCCGGATCACTTTGAACTGGGCAAACTGTGCAGCGCTGCCTGCCGCCGGGACCGGCATCTCGCCGTGTGCTATTGGGGCAAGCGTGCCACCTGTCAAACCGGCCGTCGTAAAAGTCGATTGCATGGACTGAGGTCTCCTGTTATTGATTGAGCCGGTGGTGCTGAAAGGCGGGTGTGCGCTTGGGCTGGCCCCCAACTTTGCCAACCTCCCAACCTATCGCACATGACCGCAACTTTAACTACATTAACCACAATATGTGGTGCGCAAAGCCATGCTCAGAACTAAGTCTAGTATAGGAAAACCAGACTGGCAAGTGGTTTTGTTGCCCGCATGCGATTGACATTCAAGCTAAATTGCGAAACCGTTGCGGCAAGCCGCTTTCCGCCATCAGGCGCTCCCAGTCAAACGAGCGGCCGGGGTCGGTTTTGCGGCCAGGCGCAATGTCAGCGTGTCCGGCGACCCCCTGAATCGAGGGATAGCGCTGTACCAACGCGCGCATCAGACGCGCCAAACGCGCGTATTGCTTTACGGTGTAGGGCTGCTCGTCGGTACCTTCGAGTTCAATACCCACCGAGAAATCATTGCAGCGCTCACGTCCGCGCCAGATCGACACCCCGGCGTGCCAGGCGCGCCGGTTGACACTCACAAATTGCACCAGCTTGCCGTTGCGGGCAATGAAAAAATGGGCCGATACGCGCATCTGGGCGATTGCAGCAAATGAAGGGTGCTCATCCGGCTTGAGGCGATTGGTAAAAAGTTGCTCCACCGCAACGCCCCCGAACTGCCCTGGCGGCAGACTGATATTGTGAATCACGATCAGCGCAATCTCGTTTCCGCCAGGTCCTTCTGGCCTCGTATCCGCATTGGGAGAGTGGCGGTGCCGGGCACGCAGGTGCCAGCCGTTCGCATCGATCATGGGGCGCGGCCCTACAACCTATTCAATCCCAAGCCGCTGCAGGCGGTAGCGCAGGGAGCGGAACGTGACGCCGAGCAAACGCGCCGCCGCCGTGCGATTGTGACCGGCGCGTTCGAGCGCCTCATGAATCGCGACGCGCTCCATCTGATCGAGATAATCCTGCAGCGATATGCCCTGCGCCAACGCGCCGCCGCGCGCTGCGCCGGCCCCGGTCCCGGCAACATCCACCGGTTCGGCCGCCTCGCCAGCGCGCAGCGTCAAACGCAGATGTTCCGCTGCAATCAACTCCCCTTCAGTCAGGGCGAGCGCGCGTTCAAGAATATTCTCAAGTTCGCGCACGTTGCCCGGAAAATCGTAACGCGCCAGACTCGCCACCGCATCGGCCGGCAATGTTGGGGTGCGTCCGCTCGCGCCGGTCAAGCGCGCAAGGATGGCCGCGGTGATGAGGGGAATGTCTTCACGGCAATCGCGCAACGGCGGCATATGCACATCTATCACGTTGAGCCGGTACAGCAAATCCTGCCGGAAGCGCCCATCGGCAACCAGCGCATCGAGGCGCTGATGGGTGGCGCTGACCAGGCGCACATCAACCGCATCCTCAGCAGTGCTGCCAACCTTGCGCACTTTTTTTTCCTGAATCACGCGCAGCAGTTTCACCTGCATCGGCAACGGCAAATCGGCTACTTCATCCAGAAACAGGGTGCCGCCATGCGCCGCCTGAAAAAAACCATCCCGGTCCGCGTCGGCTCCAGTGAACGCGCCTTTGCGGTAACCAAAGAATTCACTCTCCATCAGGCTTTCCGGAATCGCGCCGCAATTGACCGCAACAAATGCGCCGGATCGTGCGCCGAGCGCGTGCAAACGCCGTGCGGCCAGTTCCTTGCCGGTACCCGATTCGCCGCTGATATGCACCGGCGCGGCGCTGCGTGCCACGCGGTCAATCAATTCTCTGACCTCGGCGATGGCAGCCGACTCGCCAATCAGATGGCCCGCACCAGTCTGCCCCGCCGCAGACACGCCCGGCTCCGGGGTGCGAAGCGCCGATTTGACCAGGGTGCGCAGCTGGTCCAGCCCAACCGGTTTGGCCAGATAGTCGAATGCGCCCGCTTTCAACGCAGCGATGGCGTTGGCGGTGCTGCCGTAGGCCGTAATCACGGCGACCGGCACATCAGCGCCGCTTGCATGAATGTGCCGTACCAAGTCTAGTCCGTCACCATCTCCCATGCGCATGTCGGTCAGACACAGATCATAGCGATGCGTCTGGAGCAAGGCTTTGGCTGCATCCACCCCTGCGGCAAGATCCACTCCAAGGCCCATGCGAATCAGGGTCAGTTCGAGCAATTCACGCAGGTCGGCTTCGTCGTCAACGACAAGCACGCGCGGCGGCGATTTCACAGTGCGAATTGCAATAGCCATTCGAGTTTGCCGGCGTTAGGGGTTCACCGGCATGGGGGATTCGCCGGCTTGAGGGTGGGCTGGCACCGGGTTGGCCGCCAAAGTATGGTGCGCCGCCGCGTCCAGCCAGCGGCCTTCTAGCGTGAGTCTGAAATCGGCACCGGCCAAGCCGGCGTAATGCGCGACCGTGCCACTGCGCTCATCCGCTGGTATCAGTTCAAGCACCGCACGGTTGGCAGCCGCGAGCTCGCGCGCGATATACAACCCTAATCCGGTGCCGCGTGGTTCGGTTGTAAAAAACGGCTCAAATGCCTGCGCCGCGTGATCTTCTCCAATGCCGACCCCGTCATCAACCACGTGCAACTCTACCACGCCGCCTGGCCGGTTGAACACCGCCAAGTGGACACAGGCCCCGCCTTGACGCGAATGCCGCCACGCGTTCGTCACCAGGTTCCAGAGGATCTGATGTAAATGCTGGCGGTCAAACTCAATCCGCGATTCGGGCGGCAAATGCAGCAAAAAAGCCTCGGGCGGAATGCTTTCGCCGACGCAAATTTGCTCGACAAAACTGCGCAGAAATTCGCCCAGTCGAATCGGTTCCGGCACCGCGCGGTCACGGCGGTTGAGCTGCAATACCTCGCGCACGATCCGGTCCAGCCGCGCCGCATTCTCGGTAATGATGCGGGTCAGCCGCGCGGCGGCCGGGCTGCCGTCCTCACCGAGCAGTTCGGCCGCATGATTGATTGCCGATAAGGGGTTACGAATCTCGTGGGCAATGTTGGCCGTGAGCCGGCCAAGTGCCGCCAATTTGAGTTGTTGTGCCTGCTCACGCAGGCGGCCTGCATCTTCCAGAAAAATCAGGTAATCCCCTTGCGTGCCGCCGCCGGCCGCATCGAGCAGGCGGACCTGCACGTCGCGCCCGCCAAGGGTGACCTGGGGCCGGGACGGGCCGCTGGCGCTGCGCCACTGGCCGCTCGCCGCGTGCAACACCGGCGACAGCGCATACAGCGGGATTCCCGCAAGCATTTGCCGCCCGAGCAAACGCTCTGCCTCCGGGTTGGCAAATCGCACACTGCCGTGCGCATCCATCGCCAGCACGCCGGAGGGCATATCGCGAATCACCAGCCGGTTAATTTCGAGTTGATAGCGCAAATCCGCCGAACGCCGCCGCACCAAGTCCTCGTTGGCGACCAGACGGCGCGCCAGCCGGTTGGTGACCAGCGCCACCGCGAAGCCGCCAGCAGCCATCAGGCCAGACGGCAGATAGTCGGCCAGCCCAGTCTGATATTGCAATACCCAATAGGTATTCTCGACCAGCAAGGCAAAGGTGGCGAGCGCGGCAAAGAACAGCGACATGCGCCCGCCTGAAACCGTGGCCACCGCCGCCAGCGGCATGAGTAGAAGAATGCCAAGGCCAGAGCGGATGCCGCCGCTCGCGTGCAGCAACAGCGCCACCACCACGATGTCAGTGACTGCCTGCACCGCCAGATGGGCGGCGAACACGGTATGCACTTTCTTCAACGCCCACCAAAAACAAAGGGACAGGCAGAAGTAGACGATCACCGTTTGCAAAAACAGGCCGGGATTGGATGCGCCGAATACTCGTCCATCGCGATAGAGCAAAATCGCTGCAAGCAAGACGCCGGCCAGCACCATCCTTGACAGATTAAACAGGCCGAGCGATTTCCAGAAGGCGTCCGGCACCGCTGCCGGCGCGCGTGCTGGGCCACCGGGCGCGGGCACGGCCGCGGAGATCATGCCGGATCGTCGCGCGCCAGCGCGCGATGCGCTGCGTCGCAATACGGTTTGCCGGACGCGCCGGCAATCGCCTCATGCCCCGGCAAATGCACGCCGCAGTGCGTACACATGACCATTTTCTGTGTGCTCGCCGCGCCAGCCTGCGGCGCAGCAGCCTTCGCGTCACCACTGCGCCCGCGCTGTCTGACCTTGTGGCGCAGCCAGAACACCAGCGCCAGCGCAATCAGGGCGATCAGCAACACTTTGCCCATCACACCCGCCCCAGCACCACTTCGACCACAAAGCGGCTGCCGACATAGGCCAGCAGCAGCGCGCCAAACCCGGCAAAGGTGCCGTTCAGCGCCGTGCGCCCGCGCCAGCCGTAGGCGGCCCGCCCAAGCAGGAGTACACCGAAAATCAGCCACGCCAGCAGCCCGAACACCGTCTTGTGATCGAACGTGAGTGCGCGTCCGAAAATTTCTTCGGAGAACACGATGCCGCTGGCGACCGTCAGCGTCAGAAACGCAAATCCGGTGCCAAGCATCTGGAACAACAGGCGCTCCAGTGTCAACAGCGGCGGCAAGCCCGCTGGTGCCACCGTGTCGTGCGCGCTGCCGCTGCGGTGGTGCAAACGCCGCTCTACCACCGCCATCAGCACGGCATGCGCCGCAGCGATGGCAAAAAACGCGTAGGCAAGCATGGCGATGAGCACGTGCGCTGCGAACGCTGGGGCCTGCGCTTTGGCGGTCAACAGCGCCCCGCCAAACAACACTGGCAAGACGACCGATACAGCGGCCGGCGGCAACACCAGCGCCGGCATGCCGTCGAGCGGATGAATCAAGCTCTCGACACCATAAAAAACCAATGCCAGCAACGCCATCATCGACAGCGCGTGGGCAAATCCAAAACGGAATTGGCCGCCGGCAAACAGGGCATCGCGCAGCAGTGCGGCATGGAGTAACACAGCCGCCGCGAGCAACAGTCGCTCCCACCATAGGAATCCCGGCCCTCGTGCTGGAAACCGTTGGTGCGCAAGGGCTTGCGCGGTGTGGCAGGGATGCCAGCGGGTGCGCCAAAAATACACCGCCAGGCCCGCGTACAAGGCCGCTGAGAGGCCGTGAAGTAAAATCAACATCATGGTTTGATTGTAGTGCAAGCCCCGCTGGCAACATCGCTGCCAGCCCCGTCAGAAGCCCTGCGCTGACCACCCTCAACCACCCCGCCTTAAGCGCGCCCCACCATGTTGGATACCCTCACCAGCCGCCTCTCCAAGGTGGTCAAAACCCTGCGCGGCGAAGCGCGTTTGACCGAGGCCAACACCGCCGAGATGCTGCGCGAGGTGCGGCTGGCGCTGCTCGAGGCCGACGTGGCACTGCCGGTGGTGCGCGACTTCGTAGCCCGCATCAAGGAAAAAGCCCAGGGCCAGGAGGTCATCGGATCGCTCACGCCCGGCCAGGCACTGGTCGGTCTGGTCAACAGCGAACTGGCCGCCATCATGGGCGGCGCTGCTGCGGGACTCAACCTCGCTGCCACTCCGCCTGCCATTATTCTTTTGGCCGGGCTGCAAGGCGCAGGCAAAACCACCACGGCGGGCAAACTGGCACGGTGGCTCAAGGAACAGCAAAAGAAAAAAGTGCTGCTGGTGTCGGTCGACATTTACCGTCCTGCCGCCATTGAGCAGCTCAAAACAGTGGCTGACCAGGCGGGTGCCGATTTTTTCCCGTCTACGCCGGACCAGAACCCGCTCGACATTGCCCGCGCTGCCCTGCAGTGGGGCAAGAGCCATTACCACGATGTGCTGATCGTTGACACGGCCGGCCGGCTCGGTATCGATGCGGCGATGATGCAGGAGATCACCGCCCTGCACGCTGCCATCCATCCGGTTGAGACATTGTTTGTGGCAGATGCCATGCTCGGCCAGGATGCCGTCAATACCGCCAAGGCGTTTCACGATGCGCTGCCGCTCACTGGCGTGATTCTGACCAAGCTAGATGGTGATGCGCGCGGCGGCGCGGCGCTGTCGGTACGGCACGTCACCGGCGCGCCAATCAAGTTCGCCGGCACCGGCGAGAAGCTGACCGGCTTTGAGGTGTTTCATCCGGAACGCATGGCCAGCCGCATCCTTGGCATGGGCGACATTTTGTCGCTGGTCGAAGAAGCGCAGGCCAACATCGATCTAGACGAAGCCAAAAAAATGGCGGACAAGTTCAAGTCCGGAAAAGGCTTTGATCTGGATGACTTCAAGGCACAGATTGGTCAAATGCGCAAGATGGGCGGCCTGTCATCGATGCTCGATAAACTGCCTGCGCAGCTGGCCAATGCGGCGCAGGGTGCCGACATGAACAAGGCCGAACGCGATGTCGGGCGGATGGAGGGCATCATCAATTCGATGACGCCGCTGGAGCGCGCCAAGCCGGAGCTCATCAAGGCCAAACGCAAGCAGCGCATCGCCAAAGGGGCCGGCGTGCAGGTACAGGAAGTGAACCGCATGCTCAAACAGTTTGAGCAGATGCAGGGCATGATGAAGCAGATCAAAAAAGGCGGCATGCAGAAAATGATGCGCGGCATGGGCCGCTTGATGGGCGGCGGCATGCCCGGCATGCGCTCCTAAGAAACACCAATCAAGCGGTTGATTTGGAGGAGCGTTTTTAAAGCAGGTCGTTCGCAGGCAACCGGTTAAGAATGACGGGTTACGGCAGTTTGCTGACAAACGTCCAGTCCTGATACGACTCTGCGCCCGAAAAGTCCGTGTAGTCTTCAGTGAACCCGGCTATTTTGAGCGGCACCTGCACCGACTTGCTGTATACCCCTCAGCTTCATAGCGCGCCGCGTACCGCCTGAAACTGCGATCCGTGACCCCCAGTATTTCCGCCGCCTGCTCTTGCGTTAGCCGCTTTTCTTGCCAGCCAACATACGCTTCTTCGAATCTCATCTTCCGGATCTCCTG
>JANOYK010000863.1:0-1562 GCA_031428855.1 Burkholderiales bacterium
GTGCCGTGGATCGCGGCCGTCAACGGCATCTGCTACGCCGGCGGTTTGGAGGCGGTGCTCGGCTGCGACTTCATCTACGCCGACCGCGAAGCGAAATTCGCCCAGACCGAATGCAAGATCGGCATCATGCCCGGCAACATGGGCACACACACCCTGCCACGCGCCGTCGGCGAGCGGCGCGCCAAAGAACTGATTCTGTCAGCGCGCCCGTTCAGCGCCACCGAGGCGCACGAGTGGGGCATGGTCAACCAGTTGTGTGCGCCCGGTGAGGTCGTGACGGACGCCATCACCGCCGCCCAGCGCATCGCCGACTGCGCTCCGCTATCGGTGCGCCAAGCCAAAAAAGCGATCCACTTCGGCCTCGAATCGGACCTGCACACCGCCCAGCGCCTCGAACTCGAAGCCTATTACCAACTGCTCGACACCGACGACCGCCGCGAAGGCATCGCCGCGTTCAATGAAAAGCGCAAAGCCACATTCACCGGAAAATAAATGGGAAAATACATGAATAAATGGGGTCAGACCCCATTTATTTCCGATTTATTTCGCTACACTTTCGATTTCCATTTATCACTCATGAGGAGAGCCGCGATGAACACCGAACAATTGACCCAGGAATTGCAGCGCGATGGTTATGAGGTTTCCACGCGTTCGATGGAAGCCAACCGCCACAACGGCACGCACTCACATCCGTTTGAAGTGCGCGCCGTGATGCTGAGCGGCGAGCTGACGCTGCGTTACGACGGCATCACGCAGTTATGCCGCAGCGGCGATGTGTTCACCATGCAGGCCGGCTGCGAGCACGAAGAACAGTTCGGCTCCGAAGGCGCGACCTATCTCGTGGGGCGGCGGCAACCGGCGGCGTAAGCCATCCATGCGCATTCAGTGGCGGCAACTTGAATGCGTCATCGTCCCTTCAGGTTGGCGCTCGATTTGCTGCGCCATCCGCACAGCGGGTGGCGCGCGATTGCGGCGCAGCCCGATCCGCCCGGCCGGCTGTTCGTTCACCTGATCCTGCCTGGCGCGACCGTTTCCGCTCTGGCGGCAACCGCCGGGGTAGCGTGGTTCAACCGGGACTGGAACGCTGACTTCGGCTACAGCGCACCGCCGCAGCAGGCGCTGGCGATTGGCCTGGCGGTCTGGCTGTTCTCGACGCTCTACCCACTGCTGCTCGCGTGGGTGTTCGCGCGTTGCGCGGCGCTGTATCGCGGCGGCGGCAATTACGCTGCGGCACTCGCGCTGGCCGCACACGGCACCGTGCCGGTGTGGATTGCCGGGGCATGCCTGTTTTTTATGCCGGCCGTGTTGCTTGGCATGCCGGCGTTTCTCTATGCCTGTTTGCTCTACAGCAATGGTGCCAGCACACTGCTGGGCGTGCGCGAGGACGACACCGCCCAATTGGTTGCCGTCACACTGCTGCTCACCGCTATTCTCATGAGTGCGCTGGGGATGGCAGGGGCTGCGCTGCGCATCCTCTGAGGGCCGGACGCAGGGAAGTGAGGCGTAAGGCAAGCCGGGTCTGGCCTATTGATCGAAAAGTAAAGCCAGCAACCAAGCTCTGC
>JANOYK010000864.1:0-1500 GCA_031428855.1 Burkholderiales bacterium
TGGGCAAGTTCTCCAAGGCCTACCGCTTCTCGTTTCTGGAACGGCAGGTTGCGCTGTTGACGGCGGCAGGCATCGACGTCATCGAGATTGGCCTGCACGACTCGCAAAGCTGGTGTGTGCCGCACGAGATGGAAGACGACCTGGTCGAGATCAAACGGCGCTGGCCGCACGTGAAGCAGTTTCACTTTCATATGCACAACGCGCGCGGCATGGCGATTCCCTCGCTCTACGCTGCCCTGCGTACACTTGGCAAAGACGACACCGCCTTGATAGAAGGCACACTCGGCGGCATCGGCGGCGGGCAGTTTGGCGGCAATGGCCGCGCCTGCGGCATGGTTGCCACCGAAGATCTGATGCACATGCTTGAAGGCATGGGCGTCGAGACCGGCGTCAATCTGGACAAGTTGATCGAGTGCGTCTGGCTACTCGAAACAATCATCGGCCGGCCCGCATTCGGCAGCGTCGCCAAAGCCGGGCCGCGCCCCATCAAGCCGGAAGCGTTCTACGACGCCAACATGCCGGCGGTAGAGAGCTTGGAAGCGGCCAAGCATTTCAAGTTCGGCCCGGGCGCTTACGCGAAAGAGGGCTACTCACCGTGGAAGCAGCCCATCAGCGGCCCTTATTTCCCCACTTCGTAACCGCAACTGCACTGCGTGAGCATCGTCAGCACAGCCACCGCCACATCAAGCGCCGCATCAATTACCCACCCGCGCCCCTCTCCACAGATTATCCAACCGGAGCACCCAAATGGACTTCAGCCTCACTGACAATCAACTCATGATCCGCGACTCGGTGCGCAAATACGCCGAGGCGGAACTGTTACCCAACTACCAACGCTGGGACCGCACCGGCGAATTCCTCTCCAAGGACTTCATCGACAAGCTGGTCAACATGGGCCTGCTGCGCCTGCGCCTGCCGGAGAAGTACGACGGCCAGGGCTACTCCTTCGTTGACTGCGGCATCGTCTGTGAAGAGATTGGCCGCTGCGATCACCAGATCCGCTACATCATTTCCAACGCAATTCACCTCGGTGAAATGGCCTCGGCGATGCACCCGGCATTGCAGGAAGAATGGATTCCGCGCATCGCCAATGGCGAGATGATGTCGCTCGCTTTCACCGAGCCGCGCGGTGGGGCCGACGCCGGCAACATCACCACCAAGGCGGTCAAAGATGGCGACCACTGGGTGCTCAACGGCGAGAAAACCAGCATCACCTTCACCGGCGTCTCCAAGGTCGTGTTTGTCTCGGCGCGTACCGGCAAGCCCGGCCCGCGCGGCCTGTCGTTCTTTCTGGTGCCAACCGACACCCCGGGCCTCACCACCAGCAATTTCGAGCGCATGGGCCAGCGGCTCGACCGTGGCGGCAGCATGTTCTTCACCGACGTGCGCATCCCCGCGCGCAACATGATCGGCAAGGAAAACGAAGGCTTCATCTGGGCCATGACCATCATCGGCTACAACCGCAACTTCGTGCCGCTGGCCTGCATCGGCGCGGCGCAA
>JANOYK010000865.1:0-2474 GCA_031428855.1 Burkholderiales bacterium
CAGCGCCTTCAGATGCGCACCGAGCGCCTTGGCTGAGTCAAAACCCCGGTAAGCCCCGGCTTCAATGTCCGCAATGCCGGTTCGCGCGGCCTTGCGCAAGGCTGCCAGCCGCAGGTCATCCTCGGACTCACGGCGCTCCACCAGCCGCAAGCCTTCGCGCAATACCTCGCTCGCATTTTGATAGCGTCCGGAAGAAACAAGCTGCTCAACCAGGCCAGCTTGATGGTCGGACAGAACGACATTTCGGGTGGGCATGGGATGTTCCGGGTGAAAAGACAAGATTGGCATACTATGCCATAGATGCACAACAAGCGGAATCTGGAGTCTGGCTCGCAGTGCGGCTGCCTGCGGATTTCCGCTTCGACCGGTGCGCGGGACCCGAAAAAGGATTTCACCGGCCTCGGCGTGGTGGCGTGGTATGCGTTCTTCACGCGCAACGGCATTCCCGAGATGGCGACGCTGGTGTCGTCCACCGGCATGGATGTGGGGCGCTCGATTGCCCCGGTGTGCCACGACTATGCGCCGCCGTTTGTGTTCGGCGGTGAGTTGCGCAGCGTGACCTTTGACATTGCGGCGGCGCGCAAAGCCGTGGTTGCGCGCATCAGCGAATAAACTCGCATTCATGATGACCCATCAACCAGCAGACGTGCCCGATGGTCTTGGGCAAGTGTTCGCCGCAACGCCTGCACTGGCGTTTGCCGTGTTGATTGGCAGCCGCGCCAATCACACGGCGCACGCGGGCAGTGACTGGGATATCGCCGTGCTGTGGAAACCATCGCACAGCCCGGCCAACACGCCGGCCAGCACCACTTTTTCACGGCTTGCCCTGCATGAAACGTTGCGGCATCGTCTGGCGCAATGCCTGAATGTAGCTGACGAAAAAATCGATCTGATTGACCTCGGCCAGGCGTCATTGACCATGAAAGCGGTGGCGGTGTCTGCCGACGACGCATTCCTGTCTCTGAGGCAACTCGGCAAACTCGGAAACGCCCCGATCGAAGAATGGAACGCCATCATCGGACTGCGCAACCGGATTGTTCATGACTACATGAACATCGACATGGCGCGGTTGCTCGACATCGTGCGCGATCAGCGCTATCGCATCGTGACGGCATTTCTCATGCGGCCGCTATGCATTGAGTTTGCGCGTCCGCAGCAATAAAGTCCGGTCTCGCCAGCCGGTCGCGCGGCAGCCGCGTGAACACCGGTATGGCTGACATTGCGCGCTTATAATCAGTGCCGTAAACAGTATTGAAAACAGCACTTAAAAGGTGTCACATGAATATTCTGACCAACGAACAAATCAAGCGCCGCGGCATTGCTGCGGTGGAGGATGCGTTGCGCCATGGCCCGGTGCATCTGGTCAAGCGCAACCGGCCGGCGGCGGTGGTGATGACCGAGACTGAATTCACGCGTCTGACTGCACTGGACAAGCCGAAAGCTGGCCCCAGGAAAAGGACATCGATGGAGATTTTTCTGTCGGATGATCCGGGAGGCAATCTTGATGCGGCAGGGTTGGCGCGCCGTATCAACGAAGAACGCAATAGCTGGCACGAGCGGTGATTCTTTTCCTCGACGCCAACATCCTGATATGGCGATTCGAGGGCCAGCCACCATATCACCTGGCGGCACGCGAAACTCTCGACGAACTGCGCGGGTTGCATGCGGGCGCGACGCTCACGGTATCCCGCTTGTCATGGCTCGAATGCCGCATCAAGCCGCTGCGCGATGATGATCAAGCCTTGTTGGCCAGGTACGCGGAATTGTTCGCAGGCGGCGTGCGTGTGGTCGAATTGACCGCTGAGGTGGTAGACGGTGCGGCTGAACTGCGCGCCAAATTTGGCCTTAAAACACCAGACGCTTTGCAGGCCGCTTCGGCACTGCGGCTTCCCGGGCCGTTGATCTTCCTCACCGGTGATGCGGGTTTCTTGCGTGTGAAGGGCCTGCAGGTACGGGTGATCAAGCCACTGACACAGGCGCAGATGCGGGCGCGGCGATCCACTCCCTGAGACTGGCCCCGGATGGCGCGGATGCCAAGCCACGCCTCTCCTGATACGCGAGTCGGCGGCGCGCTGAATGTCCTGCGGCGGAGGTAACCGGGGGCTGTCAAAAAAATTCTAAACAGTCGGAGAGCTGCTCCAGGAGCCATTCTTCGTGGATATGCCGCCACCAGGCGCTCCCACCAAGGGTTTTCGGCGTATGGCAAAGCAAAGTCTGCGCCGCAAGCTGAGCGGCAGGTTGCAAAATATTCATGACTGCACGCGCTTGGGAGAGGCGACAACTATCTTGACATTCACCGGTGAGTTTCTGGAAGTGACGGGCCTGTTCGAGCGCTGGGCAAAGGGTGGTCCGTTGAGTGACACCAGCAGCAACGCACCGAGCGTACAAGACGTCCTCGTCCGGGGTACCTGGTTCCTGTCGATACTCGACGGTCAACATCGTTACGCCCACATTACCGGATTGCGCGGCGATGC
>JANOYK010000866.1:0-4660 GCA_031428855.1 Burkholderiales bacterium
CATGCCGCCGACCCGCACCATGTCGCCGCCCTGCTGGTAATACGGGTCGGGGTTGAACAGGTTGTCGCACACGTCTTCCATGATGGTCTTGATCTGCTCGCCGCTCAATTCGTTGACCGTCACGTAGGGATAGGTGATGGCGGTTTGATCCATCACGTGATCCATCGTGATCGCCTGTCCTGGCAGCAGCGAGGTGCCCCAGCGGAAACCCGGTGAGAACGCGATCGGCGCGTTTTTGGTTTCCATCAATGCGTTCAGAATCACTTGATCGAGGGTGCCGTTGAAATTGCCGCGCCGGTACAGCAGGTCTTGGGTGACGGCAAGCTTCTCGTCGAGTTTGGCCTGGTGCGGTGCGCGCACTTTGTCGATGTGCGCCTGCATGTCTGCATCGGCACGCAAATAGTTGGAGAAAATCGGCAGCAGCTTGTAGCGAAAATCGGTGACGCGCTTGTCTTTGACTTCAAGGTCGAGCACGCCGAGAAACTTGGTGTTGCTGCCGGCATTGGTGACCAGGGTCTGGCCCGAGGCATTTTTGATAATCACCGGCTGCGGCACGCCGTCGTGGGTGTGGCCGCCCATGATGGCGTCGATGCCGGTGACGCGTGAGGCCATCTTGATATCGACATCCATGCCGTTGTGCGACAGCAGAATCACGGCGGCAGCGCCCTTGGCGCGCGCTTCATTGACAGTCTTTTGCATCGCTTCTTCCTGGATGCCGAAGTTCCACTCGGCGACCATGTAGCGCGGATTGGCGATGGGGGTGTAGGGGAAGGCCTGGCCGACGATGGCGACCGGCACACCGTTCATTTCCTTCATCACATAGGGCGGGAACACCGGGTCACCAAAATCCGCCGTCTTGATGTTCTGCGCCACAAAATCAATCTTGCCCTTGAAATCCTGGTTGACAATTTCCTCCACCCGCTTGGCCCCGAGGGTGAATTCCCAGTGGCCGGTCATCACATCGACGCCGAGCAGTTTGCAGGCATCGACCATGTCCTGCCCTTTGCTCCATAGCGCGGTAGCCGAGCCTTGCCAGGTGTCGCCGCCGTCGAGCAGCAGCGCGCCCGGGCGCGTGGCGCGGATTTTTTTGACCAGCGTTGCCAGGTGCGCAAAACCGCCGGTCTTGCCATAGAGCCTGGCGGCGCGGGCGAAGTCAAGGTGGGTAAAAGCATGCGCGGTGTTGCGCGCGAGGTCACGCGCGTAGCCGGCCGGCGCGGCCATCGGGTTCATCTTGAAATAATTGAGCAGCGCGGTGCCGACCAGATGCGGCGGGCGGCCCACGGCTTCGGCCACGCCGAGGTTCACGTTCGGCTCGCGAAAATACACCGGCAGCAACTGCGCATGGCAGTCGGTGAAATGCATCACGTGGACGTTGCCGAAGGCCTTGAAGTCATAGAGGCCGGCGGCGGGGTCAGCAGCGAAGACTTCGTTGCCGTTGAGCACGAGGCCGCTGGCTGAAGCGCAAGCGAGCACGTTAAGGAATTCGCGGCGATCCATTAGACTTCTCTTATATTTAAAGACGGAAAAAAGGGCGGATCAACCGCCCTCAGATGCCTGGTCTTACTTGTTGACCGGCGAGTTGGGGTCCAGCAGCAGGGCAGTGATGTCACGCATCTGCTGCTCGGTCAGAATGTCGCTGTGACCAAAGCGCGGCATGTTGGAACAGGCGCTGTAGGCCTGCGCGTTGTAGATCTTGCCGTAGGTGTATTTTTGGATTGCCTCGGAATTGCCGCGCAGCTTGCCGAAACCGAGCAGGCTCGGGCCGATGGTGCCGAACGAAATTTCCTGAGGCGAAATCTGGTGGCAGGCGTAGCAGTTGGCACCGCTCGGATTTTTTGGATCGTCGGTAAATTGCTTGCCCACACCCGATTGCGCGACGCGCTCACCGGCGCGCCAGTCGCCGAGCAGCTTGCCATCAGCCGGATACTTGATCTGCGCGAACTGCGCTTTTTCGATTTTCTCCAGCACCTCTTTGGGTGGCTGGGTGCCGTCATCGCGGCTGCACGCGGCCTGCGGCTCATCCTGGGTCAGGCGGTCCAGTTTGGCCTGGCCGCGCTCCTTGAATGAGGCGCGCATGACCTCGGCAGCATGTTTGGACATGTCGGCGTCCGACATCACAGTCGCACAGCCGACCAAAACGGCGAGAGCCGCCGCGCCAAGAATGGCTCCAGTCAAGGGTTTCATCGTGATAGTCCTTCAAGAGTGGCTGTGGGGGCGGGTTTCAGACGATTAAGGCGGAGGGATTTCATACCGCCCGCTTCAACGCTTGATGGCGGGTGCATTGAACTCGGCCCCATTGGCATTGCGCGCGAGGAACATGGTGATCGCAATCGACGCGTCCGAAGTGAACTCCAGCTCGGGGAAACGCTGCTGGCGGAAGCAATCATTCAAGCGCCACTGAAACGTGCGCAGCTCACCCTGCGAGACGCGGTAGGCCGGCCAAGTGGTGTAGGCGCGCTGCGCATCTTTGGTCTCGGTCAGATTCGGCAAATCCTGCAGGCGGATGCGCTTGCCGGTTTCGGAGTGGCAGGTGGCGCAAGCGAAATCATGCGGGCCGCCGCGAAAGAAAAACATCTTCTTGCCCATCTCGTAAAACTCGCGCTCCTTGTTGTGGCCGGCCCCGACATTCATCTTCACGCCCTTCGATTCAGACGTGACATAGGCCACCAGCGCCTCGTTGTCGGAGCGCTGCTCGCTGCCATTGCCGAACGGGCGCGCCTTGGCTTGCGCCAAGGTCAGCCCTTGCAGGGTGACGCGGCAATGCACCAGACGGGTTTCGAGGTCCATCACACGGCCAGCGTCGGCGAACCAGCGCGGCAGCTCGGCATACGCGCCCTTGACTACGCCTGGCCCGCGCCCGAGATCACAGGCTTCCAGCGAGGCATTTTTCGGCCCGGCTTTTTTCTTCCACATATCTTCGCCGCGCGCTTCCCACAACTCGGCTGGATTGCCGTCGCTCAGGGCCTGACGGTATTCCTCGATTTTCTTGATGGTGTCGGCACCGGCCTGGGCGAATGCTGCCGGTGGCAGCATCAGGGGCAGCGCGAGCGGTGCGGCGAGCAGGGCGGCGCGCCCGGCCAGAGTGAATCTTTCAAGCATGGTGTCTCCTTTGTTGTACGGATGCCGCCGATGTACGCCCGGCTTGCGGTGGAATACAAACGGGCCGGCCGGTGCTGCCAGCGCTGCCACAGCCCTCATGCCCCAATCATTACTGCGCCCTCACTGCGCCCTCACTGCGCCCTCACTGCGCCATCACTGCGCAATGGCCGCTTCGTCAGTGCGTTTGTCACCCTTGTTGTCGATCCAGGTCACTTGCAGCTTGTCGCCGGCCTTGGCACCGGAAAACTGAAATTGCAAATACGGATTCTTCGAAATCGCCGGGCCCCACTGCGCCGACAGCACGGTCTTGCCGTTATGCGTGGCAGTCACTTGCTGGATGAAATGGGCCGGGATCACTTTGCCCGCGCTGTCTTTGCGCTGGCCGGTTTCCATTTCGTGACTCATCAATACACGGACGACGGTTTTGTCGCCTTCCACTTTGGCGCGAATGCGCATCGGGTCTGCCATGGTGTTCTCCTGTTTCTAAGTTGGTTGGCTGCGGTTCGTGTTGACCGGCACAGCCGCTGAGTTTTTCTGCCCGGTTAGCCGCCGCAGCCGCCCAAGGTCACTTTGATCTCGCGCGAGGCTATGTGGAATTTGCCATCGGCCTTAATCAACGCATGCACCATCGAGGTCTCGCCCATCTTGACGCGCGTGCTGACCATCGGGTCGGTGCCGTCCGGAATGGTGAACGAGGCGGTGAGGCTGCTCGGATTTTTTTCGACCAGAATCGAAATCGACTCAGTCTTGGGAATCTTGCTCTCGACGGCGACCGGCACCACGGCACCGTTCTCGGCGATTTCGGGTGTCGAGCCCCAACTCACATCCTTGGTCGGGGTGGGTGCCGAGCCGCCCAGCCCCTTGACCACATCGGCGATGCCTTTGGCGCTGAACGCGGCCTGGTTCCAGGCCCCTTGGGCGTGGCTTGGGCTGACCAAACCGGCGCTGACAAACAGGCCAAAAATGGCGGTGGCGCTGCCAGCCTTGAGGGCTTCGCGGCGCTGTGCATTGAACTGCTTCATGGTGCTTCTCCTGAGTGTTGATGCAAACAATTTTACGTCACGCACTATTGTGGCGGCGTGCCCTTCATGATCCATTTGGCCAGCAGCGCGGCTTCGCCGGCATTCAACGCCGCTGCGGGCGGCATCGGTATAGCGCCCCACACACCCTGGCCGCCGCTGCGGATTTTGCCGGCCAGATAGGCCTCGGCCTTGGCGTCGCCCTTGTACTTGGCGGCGATTTCATTAAAGCCGGGGCCGACCACTTTGCGGTCAATGCCGTGGCAGGCGAGGCAGGTGCCTTTGTTGGCGGTGTCTTTGATGCCGGCAAATTCAGATGGCGGTTTGGCTGCTGGCTTGGCTGCTGCTGCGGCGGCAGATGCCGCTGAGGCAACGGGGGTTGATGCGCCGGCCGGCGCTGCAGCCGCCGCAGCAGATGCGCCGCCCGCGACCGCCCCGGATGTTGCAACGACTGCGGCACCCGGCGCAGCCGCAGTGGCTACCGTGGTGTCCACCCCGCGCACACCGCCAACCGGCCGGTGTTGCTCCGCCAGATTGCCGTG
>JANOYK010000867.1:0-18106 GCA_031428855.1 Burkholderiales bacterium
CGAACGCGGCCTGTTGTGATCTTCAGCAACACCACGCCGTTCATCGCCTTAAGCGCGATCGACCGTTTGGAAAAGAGCGATGCCTGAAAAGTGTTGATGGACAACGGTTTCGGAATGCTGATGGCCTGAGAGCCGGATGGAACGGGCTTCCGCCAATAGCGTGCGTCAAAAAAATTGATAATAATACCGAAATTTTATACCGCCACGTTAAGAAGTCTTGTCAAAAGAGGTATGAGTCTGGAAGGGAATCCGAGATGCGGCCGGTGGCAGACGAGGCGGGCCGGTACGCCTGGATTGACGGAGGAAACAGTCCAGGACGTATATGTATGACGCTCGCAAATACGCTCCCACCAACGCTTTCAGCGCTTGCACAGTTGGTTTGCCCGGACGCTGATTACCCACTAATGTATGCTAACGTACAGAGCAAGTGGACGTGACAGTGAATAATTTATTCTCGTTTTGGTTGACTGTTTCTCCGCTCCTTTATCGCTTGGCGGAATGTATCCCTGACCCTTCCCACTACGCACCCAGCCTACTCCTATAAAACGGGGAAAGTTGTTCAAACAATCGGAGCCACTTTTGAGTTCGCTGACCTCTTCATCTTGCGCGGCCACCACGGGTGAATGCGACGTACTGGTGATTGGCGGTGGTCCGGCGGGCTCCACGGCAGGGGCGCTGCTGGCGCAGCGGGGCCACAAGGTCGTGGTCCTTGAAAAAGCACATCCTCCGCGCTTTCACATGGGCGAGTCGCTGTTGCCGGCCAATTTGCCGCTGTTTGAAAAACTCGGGGTGGCAGACGCGGTCAAGGCAATCGGGATCGAGAAATGGGGCGCTGAATTTGTGTCGCCCTGGCATAAGGGCAAGACTCAGACCTTTCAGTTTGCCGAAGCATGGGACAGATCCATGCCGTTTTCCTACCAGGTGCGGCGCTCCGAGTTCGACGAGATCCTGATCCGCAATGCGACCAGGCTGGGCGCCGAAGTCATTGAAGGCTGCCGCGTACGCGAGGTGGACTTTGGCCCTGACGGTAGTGGCATTACCGTGCATGCGCTATACGAAGATGGCCAGGTTCAGCAGTGGCGCGCCCGTTTTGTGGTGGATGCGTCGGGGCGCGACACCTTGCTCGGCAAGCAGTTCGATATCAAGCGCCGCAACCCCAAGCACAATAGTTCGGCGCTGTATGCCCACTTTACCGGCGCAACCCGGCACGTTGGCCAGGCCGAAGGCAACATCACCATTTTCTGGTTCGAACATGGCTGGTTCTGGTTGATACCGCTCGCCGACGGGACCACAAGCGTTGGTGCCGTCGTCTGGCCTCGCTATCTGAAGAGCCGGAGCAAACCGATCAGGGAATTTTTCCTCTACACGATTGGCCTCTGTCCGGCGCTGGCCGACCGGCTGGCCCATGCAAAGCTGTCATCCGGAGTGGAGGCGACCGGTAATTTTTCCTACGCCTGCGAGCGTACGCACGGCCCCAATTACGTGCTCGTGGGCGACGCCTTCACCTTCATTGACCCGGTGTTTTCGTCGGGTGTGATGCTGGCGATGCAGGGCGGATTTGATGGGGCCGAGACGGTGGATGTCTGCTTGCGCCAGCCGGCCAATGCCGTGCCGGCACTGGCGTATTTTGACAGCCGGGTACGCAAGGGGCCACGGGAGTTTTCGTGGTTTATCTACCGCGTGACGAACCCAACCATGCGCGACATGTTCATGGCGCCAAGCAACGTGTGGCGCGTCAAGGAGGCCTTGCTGTCGATGTTGGCCGGCGATATTTTTGGCAAAACGCCGATTTGGCGTTCATTGCTGGCCTTAAAGGCTATTTTTTACATTGCATCAGCCTGGCATTTCAAACGCTCGCTGGAGGCCATGCGCATGCGCAAAGCCAATATTCGCGTGGTTGATGTCGGCGTACCTTAAAACACCACATCACGTACAGACTTTATGGAACCCAATCACAACGGCGTGATAGGTGCGCATCTCAAGTTGCACGACCATCGCTGGGCGTGGTACCAATCCGGCAAGATGTACTTGGGGTTCCTGATGCTGGGCGTAATTTGTCTGACCATCTCGCTGCTGGCCGTTCCGATGGGTGCAATATTGCCACGGGTGCCGAGCCAGCGACTGGGCCGAGCGCTGGTTGCGGTTTCGGCCCGGATGTACCTGAGATTGTTGGTCTTGATGGGAGCCTGCCGTTTTGACGTGGCAGCGCTCGATGCCTTGCAGGGTGCCCCGGCCATGATTATCGCACCCAATCATCCCTCATTGCTTGACGCCGTCATGATCCTAGCGCGGCTTCCCGGTTCCACCTGCATCGTTAAGGCTGGCGTCGCAAACAGCGTCGTTTTTGGTGCGGTTTCCCGGCTGACGGGCTACATCCGCAACACGCCGCTGCGCACAATGGTCAATTTGGCAGTTACTGATCTGCACCTTGGCAATCATGTACTGCTGTTCCCGGAGGGCACGCGCACGACCCGCTTTCCGGTGGGTTGCCTGCAAGGGACTGCCGGCCTGATCGCCAAAAAAGCCGGGGTGCCGGTGCAGACAGTGTTCATAGAAACCGACTCCGGCTTTCTGGGCAAGGGCTGGTCCCTGCTGTGGACACCGCAAATGCCTGTCACGTATCGAATCCGGCTAGGCAAGCGTTTTGATCCGCCGCACCACACGGCGCACTTTGTCAACGAACTTGAACTGTACTTCCAGTCCGAACTGGCCCACGCACAGATCCCCGATTTTCCCGTGTCAGGGCCGGCCTGAGCAGAATTTCGCTGTATCCTCCCCGATTTTCACGCGAATGCACGATTCCTCTTCGAGCGCCTCCACGACACACGTTGTCCTGATTCCCAGCTACAACCCCGGCCCCAAGGTCTATGAAACGGTGCGATCGGCACGCACGCAATGGACACCGGTCTGGGTGATTGTGGACGGCAGCACCGATGCCAGCGCCGAACGGTTGCGCGTGATGGCAGAGCAGGACGAAGGATTGCGCGTGGTCGTGCTGCCGCACAATGTCGGCAAGGGCGCGGCTGTGCTGCACGGGCTTGAGCTAGCCGTGGCGCAAGGCTTCACGCATGCGCTGACCATGGACTCTGACGGCCAGCACCCGGCCCATCTGATTCCCCGCTTTATGGCCGCTTCTGCCGACTCCCCGGCTGCCATGGTGTTGGGGGTACCGGTGTTCGCTGCTGACGCACCGCGCCTGCGTGTCAACGGCCGCAAACTGTCGAACGGCTGGGCCGATCTGGAAACCCTGTGGGCCGGCATCGGCGATTCGCTATTCGGATTTCGGGTCTACCCGATTGAGCCGCTGCGCCAGGTGATGCATGGGCAGCGCTGGATGCGCCGTTTTGACTTTGACCCCGAAGCCGTGGTGCGCCTGTGCTGGCGCGGTGTCAAACCCGTCAATCTGCCCGCGACAGTGCGCTACTTTCGCTTCGATGAAGGCGGTGTCTCGCATTTCAACTACCTGCGCGACAACCTGCTGCTCACCTGGATGCATGCGCGGCTGCTGGCCGGATTTGTGCTGCGCTTGCCGGTTTTGCTGATGAGGCGCGTGTCAGGGCGTTCATGAATTTGGCGGGCAATGGGTTCCAGAGAAATCAACCCGGCGGAGTGTGGCCCGATTTGACAGCCTGGTACTCAGAAAACACGCCAACTGCCAGACGCCGCTCAACCTGCGTCAGTCCCGTCGCGCGGAGTGTGGCCATGACCTGTTCGGGCGGGACACAGGCTTCTATGCTGTCCCAGAAATAGCGCCAGATGGTGGAGGTATCCTGTTGCCTGGAAACGAATCGTGTCAGCAGCGGGATCACTCCGCGCATATAGCTTTTGAGCAGCCATCGCCCTAAACGGCTTTGCGCCTGGGTAATTTCGAGTATGCACAGACGGCCGCCGGGCTTCAGCACCCGTTCAAATTCGGCAAACGCCAAGCTCAGATCGCCGATGTGGCGCAGTGCATATCCCATGCTCAAAAAATCAAAATGATTATCGGGGAACGGCAATGATTCAGCCCGGCCTTCCCTCAACACCATGGTCTTGGGCAACCTGCTGGCGGCCATCATGCCCGGGCTGGGGTCGACACCGGTGACCAGGGCGGGATTGCCGGTCAACATGCAGGCTTGCGCTGCAACCAGGCCGGTTCCAACGCCTACGTCGAGTACTTTCATGCCTGCTTTCAAGCCGCCGCGAACCAGCGCATCGCGCCGGTAACGGGAACCGGTTCCCCATGCCAGCATCGCCTCGATGCGGTCGTAATCGGCTGCGGTATTGTCAAAAATCTTGCGTAAATAAGCTTGCCGATCCTGCTCGGTCTGGTAGTAATCGGTCAGGGGGAGATGCGGTGCATGCACCGCAGGAGCTGACTCGGGGATTTTCATGTTGATTGTGTCCTTTTAAATCATTCCGCCGTTGATGGAAATGGTCTGCCCACTGATGTAGGCGGCTTGATCTGACGCCAGGAAACCGACAAGGTCCGCGACTTCTTCGGCCTTGCCGGCACGTTTCATCGGTACCATGCGGGCGATGTCATCGGCGCTGAAGCTGCCTGCGGTCATGGCGGTGTCGATGATGCCGGGCGCCACGGCGTTGACGGTGATGCCGCGGCTCGCCACTTCGAGGGCCAGCGATCGGGTGGCCGCGTGCAGTGCACCCTTGGCGGCCGAATAGTTGACCTGCCCGCGGTTGCCGACCACTGCGGCGACCGAGGTGATGGTGATGATGCGGCCCCAGCGGGTACGTATCATCGGCATCATCAGCGGCTGGGTGACGTGGAAAAAACCATTGAGGGATACGTCGAGCACCCGCTGCCACTGGGCCAGCCGCATGCCGGGGAATACGGCGTCGTCGTGAATGCCGGCGTTGTTGACCAGCACCTGGATCGTGCCTGGTGCCAGCAATGCCTGCAGCGCGTCTGCCGTGGACGAGGCATCGGTGACGTCAAACGCTACGGCCTGCGCCTGGCCGCCGTCGGCCACAATGCCTGCCGCCAGGGCTTGTGCGGTGGCCAGATTGTTATTGGCATGAACAATTACACTGAAGCCGTCGGTCGCCAGGCGCCGGCAGATGGCCGAGCCGATGCCGCCGCTGCCGCCGGTGACAAGTGCACGTTTGAGGGAGGTTGTCATGGGATGTTGTTCCTCAGGCTGATTGCTCAGGCGATGTGGCGGCTGGCAACCGTGCCGGGCGCGATGCCTGCTTGATCGAGCACGACAACGGCCCGCCCGCCGAGCAGGGTTTGCGCGCCAGCTTGCACCGTGAAGCTGTATAGCACGGTGTTGGCGTCCGCAGTGATTCGTTCCGCGTTTACCGTCAAGAGGCCGGTAATCGTATCGAGCCGTTTGACATGGAGGGTGACGCTGCGCATGCTGACCAGATAACCGGCACGGGGCGGATTGCCGCCGCCGGCGTTGCCGCAGGCCAGATGTTCGGCCACCAGGGCGCCGTGTACGGCCATTGCCTGCGCGGCGTATTCAACGCCGCAGGCCGCGCCCAGGCGGCCATAAGCGCGCAACGGGTGGTTGGGTGCGAGATGGCTGCGGGCCTCGCAATGAATGGACTTGTCGTCCCACGCCAGGACCGTATCGAGAAGGCACATGCTGCCTTGGTGGGGGATGCGGCGGGCAATGTTGTCGCGGCTCAGCGTTTGCGGAGGATTCAGCACGGCGCGACCTCCAGCGCCATTTGCATGTCGTCAAGATAGGACAGAACCAAAGGGATTGCCTGTTTTTTCGCAAAGGCCCGCAGCAGCGGCAAGGCGCGGGCGGCTGGAATGCCCTGGCGCAATGTCTCCAGCGCTGCATCGTCCATCGTGTCTGCCGCAGCAGCGGTCAGGAAGGTCCTGGCTTGCAGAGTGATTCTTGCCACGCTGCGTGCGCTACGCCGGGGGAGGAGAACCAGGGCCACACCCATCGAGTCGGGAATCGGGCGTTTACTGTACAGGGGCTCCGGATAGTCGGTGTCGTAGGCCACCAGCAGCACAGGGCTGTCATCGACGACGGACTGGGTCATCGCTTCGAGCAGGCCGGCCGCAAAGCTGGCATCGCGCGCGCACAGCACCGACGAGCTGGCCATGGCGCCACTGGAGATGCTCCAGTAACCTGACGATGCGTTGTGCACCGAATTGTGAAAACGGGTAGGCGAGATCAACCGGTCGCCTGATGCAAGGGCGCTGCAAATCTCGTGGCAATTGATGGCGTCGCCGCTGGACGATGAAAAAACCGAAGGCAGTGTGTCCACCGGCAATCCTGACGCCTTTACGGCTTCCTGACCGACCGCCAATGAGACCTTGACCACTGCGCCCGCACGACGGCGCTCGGCCGGAGGCAGCGCCATCGGCAAAGGCAGGATGCATCGTGCGGCCTTGTAGGGCAGGCTGCCCTCAAGGTGCAGGCGGCCTTCGGCCCAGCAGGATAAACCAGGTCCAAGCAGGCCGACGCCTTCGACAAAGACCGTGATGGGTGTCGCGGAGTCGGCAGAATGCTGCATCATGGGTTGTCTTTAACCAGCACGACCGAAAATCAGGCTGCAGTTGGTGCCGCCAAATCCGAAAGAATTGCTCAATACGCGGCAGATTGGCTGCGCGCGGTTGTCGAGCAGATAATTGAGAGGGAGCGCCGGATCCAGTTGCTGCGTATTGAGTCCGCCCGGCAGCAGTCCGTGCTGCAGGGCCAGTGCGCAGATCACGGCCTCCAGGCCGCCCGCTGCGCCCAGCGTGTGGCCGGTCGCGCCTTTGGTGGAACTGCAGGGCGTGCCTGAACCAAATACTGCCGCGACCGCCTTCGTCTCGGCTGCGTCGTTGCTGGGTGTGGCGGTGCCATGCAGATTGATGTAGTCAATCTCGGCTGCATCAAGGCTGGCGGTTTTCAGCGCGTCCTGCATGGCCATGCGTGCGCCCAGCCCTTCCGGGTGCGGGGAGGACATGTGATGGGCATCGCTGGATTCACCCACGCCCAACAGCAGCACAGCACTGTCGTCCAGTTGCGCCGGCATGGGTTCCAGCAATACAAATGCCGCTGCCTCGCCGATCGAAATGCCGTCGCGCGCGACGTCGAAAGGGCGGCAGGCCTGGCTGGAAATCAGCCCCAGGGAGTTGAAGCCATACAAGGTGGTCAGGCACAGCGAGTCGACCCCGCCCACCACGGCCGCGTCGATCAGTCCGGCTGCCATCATGCGCCGGGCCGAGGCAAATACCTTGGCGCTCGATGAGCACGCCGACGACACCACGACGGCCGGGCCGCCCAATCCAAAATACTGCCGCGTGAAATCGGTTACGGAAAATGGATTGTGTGTGCTGCCATACATGAAATCGGCCGGCAGGGCGCCGCTGTCGGGATCGCACCGGCGGTACTCCAGTTCGGTCTGCAAAATGCCCGATGTGCTCGTGCCCAGCAAGACGCCAATGCGTTGCGCACCGTATTTTCGGCTGGCGGCTTCTTCGGCATCGGCAAAGCCATCCTGCATCAATCCCAAATACGCGAGCCGGTTGTTGCGGCAATCAAAGGCGCCGAGCGCCACGGGAAGTTGTACCGCATCGACATCGGCGACCTCGCCTGCAAAGGTCGCAAGATCCACCGTATCGAAGGCACACGGCGCCAGTCCGCTGCGGCGCTCGCGCAGTGCGGTGAGCGTCTGCGCGAGGCCACAGCCGATGGCGCTGGTCGCGGTGAAATGGGAGATCCAGAGGGGTTTCAGGGGAAATCGAGCCGATCTACAAGATGGTGAAATGTTAACAAATGAAGACGGTCCGCAAGAGCAGTCAGACCATCAAATCGGGGACGGACTGCCTTTGCGTACGGCCTCCGCATGAACCTGATAACCCAGTGACAGCCAGGCAGCCAGTCCCCCGAGTACCAGACCAGCGCCTACATCGACCGCCACATGCTGGCGTATCGCCATTGTGGAATAGATGATGCCAATGCACCATGTCCAGTTGACCAGGCGTATCCATAGCGGTCCACCGAAGCGGCGCAGCAGGTGATGCAACCATACGCCGGAGAAAAATGCCGTGGCGACATGCAGGGAGGGGCAGGCATTGCCCGAGGCGTCGATGTTCTTGAGAAAATTCATGTCCGGGTAATGCGCCCAGTCGATATCAGGAGCGGGAGCGCCAGTGGGCCAGAAATAAAAAATCGACAAGCCCAAGGCGCACATCAGTGTCATGGCCGAGCCATAGCGGTAGAGTTCAGACCGTGTCGCAAAAAAGGCCGGCAACAACGAGACATAGACCCACAGTGACAGGTATATCGGCAGGGCTAGTGGCACAAAGCTGATCAGGCGATCCAGCCAGATGACTGGCATCACCGTGGGTAGGTGGGCCGGATTGTTGAGCACATGGAAGTAAGCGGCAAAAAACACGCTGATGAAAACCGTGGTGCCGATACCTTTCAGAACCATGTGTTTGCAAAATGCCGCCGCAGCCTGACGGTACCAGGGCGCCCCTCGGCCGCTATCGATCATGACAGGGCGTGGCGCAAGGTGACAACCCGCAGGCCGGCGGCTGCCGCGGCTTTGAGCACGGCGGGTAACACTTCCAGAATCACCGGGATGCCTGCGGCGGTGCGTGCCGCATGGCCATCGTGCAACAGCAATATGGCTCCCGCGCGCAGGCCGCGCAGCAGGCTGTTTTTGACGCGCTCGGCATCGCTGATCCGGGTGTCGAAACCGCGCGCTGACCAACTCGCGAGTCTGAGCCCGAGCCGAGCCAGTACCGGGTCGAGAAACGGGTTGCGAAAGCCAGCCGGCGCGCGAAAGAACAGCGGGGGATCGCCAGCGATGGCGGTGAGCGTGTTTTGGGCAGTTTGCAATTCTTGCATCAGGCTACGCGGGCCCATCAGGGCAAAATGATGGCGATGCTGCTGGCTGTGGTTTTCGATTGCGTGGCCGCGCCGCACGATCTCCCTGCATACCTCCGGGTAGCGTGCCGCTTGCTCCCCGATGCAGAAAAAAGTGGCCTGAACCGCATAGTGATCGAGCAGGTCGAGCACCTGTGGCGTGACTGCAGGGTCAGGGCCATCGTCGATGGTCAGGGCGATTTCATTTCTGGCTGCAGCAGCGTCGGGCAGGCGGGTCCAGTTCGGACCCAGCCAGTGGCTGCGCGGCCACAGGCTGACGGCGGTAATCAGGAGGTGATTGGCGGCGACGGCGCCCAGCACCCAGGGCCATTGCCCGGGGGTGGCGATCACCACCACCAATGCCAGCAGGTGCAGAGCGATGGATGCGCGCACCAGCGGGGTCGGGTGCCAGCACGGATCAGGCATGCGACGGCGCGGCAAAAATTGCTGAATACATCAGCGCCAGAATGACGCCCGGCGCCACAGTCACCCCCATGGCCTGCAACAGGGAAACATTGGAAAACGCCAGCAAGCCAAATCCGGTGACGGTGGTGAGGTTGGCAAACAGCATCGACGCCAGGGTACGCGGCGACATCGATGTGCCCGGCTCGGCACGATCAAAAAACAGCGCGTAATTGGAACCGACCGCTACCACCAGCAGCAAGCCCACCAGATGCAGAATGATCAATTGCTGGCCCAGCACGGCCAGACCCGCAGTGACGGTAATGACGGCCGCCGCCAGCGGCGCGATGATGCGCAACACGCGCACGGGCGAGCGAAAAACCACCAGCAGCAACCCGACGATGGCGGCCAGCCCGCCGAGGGACAGCGCGATCGCCTCCCGCAGGTAACCCGCATACAGGTGGTCTGATTCGGCTTTCAGGTCCACCAGCAGCACATTGGGCAGACCCGTGGTGCTGAGTGCAGCGCGAATCTTGTCGGCATTGATACCGGCGCCCTCCGGTGCGGTCAGCGGTAGCAGGGCTTTCCATTTGGGATGCTGTGCAATCAGCAAGCCCTGGAGCGCCATCGCCATCGAGGTCTGCTCCAGATCGGCCGCCTGTAGCAGGGGCTGGGTCCGGGCCGCTGCTACATCGGCAACAAACGGTGCAAACAGTTGCGCCCTGACCGGCAGGCCCTGCACCGCTTGCGCCAGGTGTGTTTCCAGTACATCCGGAGGGGGCAGGCTGGCCTGTCGTGCCCGCTGCGTCGCGGTGCTCGGAAGGTAACGGCTGGGGCTTTCAAATCCGGCCAGTTCTCCTTGATCGACCTGCGCTTGGAGCAGCGTGGACACCTGCCCGGAAGCGTGCAACACAGCTTCCCGGTCCGGGGCCGATACCACCACCAGGTAGCGCACGTCCGGCGCACCCATGTCGGCACGCAGACTGGTATCGAGCGCCACGTCGGCTTGCGACACCGGACTCAATGACGCGATCTTGTCGCTCCACAAACTGGCGCGGTTCAGGACCAGCACGGCACAGGCGGCCAGCAGCAACAGGGCCGCCACCCAACGCAGTGCGGCGGCGCGTTGCACCCAAGCGGACAGGATGGCGCCGAGCGCCGATACGTCGTGAATCCGGAATTTGGGCGGCAGCAGATGCGGCAGGACAAAACGCGTCATCGAGGCCGCCGCTACCAGGCCTGCAATCGCATACAGGCCGAGTTGCGCCAGACCGGGAAAACCCGATAGCAACAGCGAGGCAAAGCCGAAGATGGAGGTCAACACGCCCAGACGGACGGTCGGCCAGAAGCGCTTGATCCAACCCTGCTGGTCTGCGTCCTCGTGCTCAGATTGCACAAACAGGTAGATCGAATAATCGACTGCCTCGCCGATCAACGCCGTGCCGAATCCCAGTGTGATGCCGTGCACCGAACCAAATCCCAGGCTGACTGCCGCGACGCCGGCCAGCGCACCGCTGATGACGGGCAACCAGCCCAGTCCCAGCGCAGTAATGGAGCGATAAACGAGCAATAGCAGTGCGGTAATCAGCACGACACCGATGATCGACAGGCGCGTGACCTGATGTTCGATCGTATCGCGGGACGTGACCGAAAATACACCTGGCCCGGTCATCACGAGTTTCGCGCCTGGGGTGGCGCCCGCAGCCGTGTCAAACGCCTGACGGATGGTCGCCATGGCCCGTTGCTGGGCATCGGTATCGGACCCCGTCGCGCGCGTCTGCACCAGCAACAGGGCACGGGCGCCGTCGCGCGACACCCATGCGCCATCCATCAAGCCCGGCTGGGAGCCGCCGCTGCCCTGCTGGTCGAGCAATCGCACCATCTCCCCCGTGGGATCGCGTGGCAGCATCGACTTGACCAGCAACCCGGCAGGCGAGGCGAGCAGGTCGATACTGTCACGCAAGCCCGCATGCAGGCCCTCTACGCCAAAGCGTGCCGGCGTCACTGCCGGGCTCAGCAGGTAACGGTTGTTGAACAGGAAAGCCCGATCGCGTTCGGTGTTGACCGGCTCACCATTGTTGACCGTGACGAAAGCGGGTTCGGCGCGCAGACGCCGGGCCGTCAGCTTTGACAACCGGGCACGGGTGGGCGCGTCAGCGCCTTCGATACCGACCAGGATCAATCGCGACGCCAGGCCGTCACGTAGTTGATCCATGAGCAGTTGTTGCTCAGGCGTGGGCGTGCGCGGCAAGAATGCCGACAAGTCGGTTGTGAAGTGGGTACGGCTGATCACGACGCCGCACGCCAGCAAAAATACCAGCCACAGGGCGATGGCAGGTATGCCGCGGCGGCGCACGCCGGCCATCAGGGCGCCGCCAGTTTTTCGATGGTCATCACCGAGCGGTCCCCGTCGGACTGGGCAATCTCGATGCCGTTCACCTGGTCGCGTGCGCCCGAGATGCGAATGCGCCGTATCAGGGCCAGCATTTTTTCATCGAGTGGCACCAGTTGCAGGGTCCAGCGTTCGGCAGACCCATCGAGGCTGAGTCGAAAGTTGCGTTCCAGCGCCTTGCGGTCGCCTGCCAGGGTGCCGCGAATGCTGTCGATGAAAGCTGCCAGCTCCGGGTATGCCTGCAATTGCAGCCGATGCTTTTGGCGGCCGCGCTCAATCCACAACTCGTCACCATTCACACGCATGGATTCGGGCCTGGGCTTGAGGGTGCGTTTTTCGAGCCGGTCCGACGCCGTGTAAAGCAGTTCCCCCGATGACTCGACCGGCTGGTCCAGCATGGCAATGTATTTTGTCTCGACAAACGTGGCGCGGCCGGATTTGTTCTGCGCCAGCGAATCCATCAGTTGCTGAAGGTCCCAGGCGGCAGCGGCCGGCAGGCTCAGGGTGACCAGTGCCAGGCCCGTCGCCAGCGCAAGCAGTGCGGAGGCCAGACTTTGCGCCATGCCGCGCGGCGTGCGTCTCCGCGTCTTTGCAGGTGTTGCAGATCGAACCGGGAGTGTCATGAGATTGCTGCGGATGGTTTTGCCTGGCGCGAAATGGGAGGGTGCGAAATGGGAGGCTGCCAAAAGTCGAAAAAATTGAACCAGTTATAAGGTGCCTGGTAACAGTATTGCTCCAGCAACGCCGCATAGCGCGTCATGGCAGCCTGCACTGCCAGTGTGCGGCCACGTGGCGCCACAGCAGAAAAATCGGCGAGGGTCTCAAAGTGAATGTCATAACGGTTGCCACCGCCGTACAGTCCGGTCATGAACAGTACCGGGCGCTTCAGGATGGCAGCCATCCTGAACGGGCCCAGCGGCAATGCAGCCGGAGCGTCCAGAAAATCAATCGGACGGGTGTCGTCGTTGCCCAGCGAGCGGTCCCCCAGCATGCCGACCACACCTCCCTGGACCAGCAGGTCGTTGACCTGGATCATCGAATCGATATGCCCGAGTGCAATGATGTCCGGTTGCGCATCCGGGTTGATGGCGTTTAGCGCCGCATTGACCTTGTGCGCATTCTCCCCGTACATCGCCATCGCCACCCGCAGGCCGGTCTGCTGGCGGCCGATGGCGCGCAGCACTTCGAAACTACCCAGGTGAGCGCCGATCAGAAACACGCCGCGCCGTTCGGCCACGATATCGTCTATCAGGGGCTGATTGTGAACCCGAATGTCGAACAATTCGAAGCGGCCGTTGATCAGGTAGATGCGGTCATGGATCACCGAAGCAAAGCATAGAAAATGCCGGAACAGGGGTTTCCATCCGACGTCTTCAAGTGATCGCAATTTGAGTGCGCGCTGCAAATAGCTGCGCGACATGCGGCGTGCGGTTGGTGCAAATGCCAGGAAGTATGCTGCGGCTGCGTAAAGGACGGCACGGCTCGGTCCCCGGCCGAGCCGCAGCGAAATCCAGGTCATTAAGCGCAGCCAGAGCAGGCTGCCGCGTTCGGGTTGCTGCTTCCAGTCATCTCCGGCTGAGGGCGCAGGCCTGCCCTGATTTTTCATAACGCTGAGGGCAGAACCAGCATGCCCGTCGCCACTTTTCGGCTGCCGCTTGCTATGGTGAATTGGGTGCTTCCCGTGGCAGTGGTGGTGCAGGAAATTGTCAGGGTTTCGCCGGGACCGACGGGACTGATAAATTTGGCAGAGCTGATCTGGCAGATCTCCCCATTGTCATCCCCTGCCGTCGAGGGGCGCAGCATGTGCAGCATCGCTTGGACTGCGGCGTCGAGCAACACCACCCCAGGCACGATCGGCGTGCCCGGAAAATGGCCAGCAAAGGCCGGGTGATCCGGCGCAATCTGCAGCGTGGTTTCACTGTGCATGGACGCCACCTTTGCGCTGGTGCGCCTGTGCCAGCGCCAGCAATGTTTCGCGCGGCAGCTTGCCGGTACTGTTGCGCGGCAGTGCATCAAGCAGCACGATCGGTCTGGGGATAAATATGGCGTCAATCCGCTCCCGCAGGGCCGCCAGCAGTGTCGCGGCCTGCATGCCGGGGGCGGCGACAAAGGCCATCAGCCGCGTCACATTGCCGCCATCGAGCATTTTTTCGTTGGGCATGAAAAATGCGCCGTCGACGACGCCAGGTACGGCATTGAGCTGGTGGTTCAGGTAGCCGAGCGAGCTGCGCTTGCCCGCGATGTTGATCAGGTCGGCGGTGCGGCCATGCAGGAGAAAGCGCTCGGTGCTCACCAGCTCGATCTCATCGGCAAGGGGCGTCGCCTGTTCGATATGCCCGCCCGCGGCCGACACACTCCCTTGCGCGGCGCTGAGCGTGATACCCGAAAAGAGGGACCACTCGGCGGTTTCGGTGGTGCGGCGCGAGGCAATCTGGCCAGTCTCGGTGGAACCGTAAATTTCGAGCACGGGCACCTTCAGGCGGGCCTCGACTGCCAGAGCCAGTTGCGGCGACAGCGGCGCGGTGGCCGACAGCACGAGGTCAAGCGGCGGAATCTTCAGTCCCGACGCGAGCAGTGCCTTCAGGTGGATCGGTGTCGTCACCAGCATGCAGGGGCGCGGCGCGGCGGCCAGTTCCGCGCAGATGTCGGCCGGGTAAAACGGATGCGCGGAGGTCAGCGCCGCACCACTTTGCAGGGCGATCAGCACGGTCGATTCAAAACCATACATGTGCTGTGGCGCTACCGTCGCCACAATGCTGTGGCGACGTCCGTCGAGCAAGCCAAGCCGGGCGGCTTCGGCGCGTACGCTCTGCACCAGTCCGCCCCAGCTCTTGCGGTGCGCCACAGGGGAACCAGTCGAGCCGGAGGTGAACACGATGGCTGCCGTCCGTGCGGCCGGAATCTTCGGAATGTCAACCATGCCGGCGCGCGCATGCGCCATGGCCGACGCACTGGCGACCATCGCGTCGGACCAGCCTACTTGCGGCATGTCGATGGATGGTGGCTGGTCCGTCAGGCAAAACACGTCGGGTGCAAACTGCTTGACTTGGCGCACCATTTCCGGCGTGAGGGTAGGTGGCAGCAGGCTGATCTTGTCGGCCAGCAAGGCCGCGGCCATGCCGACGGCAAACCGGTAGCGGTCGCCGCAGGCGTTGAGGACATGCCGGCCGGCCGGCAGGGCTGCGGCGAGCCGGCCTACATCGGTCAAAAAATCTGCAGCAGAGAGGGGCTTGCCATAGTGCCAGGCCAGCACGTCCTGGGCGCGGGAATGCGTAACGAGCGGGAACGCGATCATGGCTGGCGCGCCGCGCCGCCTGAAGCAGACGCTTGCCGGTAGGCACGAATCGCCTCCAGCGGCCCGGCCCGGTCCGCGGCCGGCAACACATGGCACCGCACTGCGTATTCAGCCACGAACATCAGCACCAGCAGCGGACCGCCGAGGAGGTTGGCAAATGCAGACCAGACGGACACGGGGGCGAGCCAGAACAGCAGCAGGGATAGCCCCGACGTGATGCCGAAATAGAGGCTCCAGGCCCAGGTGACGGATCGCGTGTAGCCGATAAGCGCAGGCGACAGACTGCCATGCACGGTGCGGGCAAAGCCCGTAATCATGGGCGTGCGACCGGCTTGTAGGGTTCGGCCGAAAGCCCCGCAGAGCAATGCATAAACGCCTGCATGTTGTAGCAGGAAGATCCAGTTGTAATGGGTGAGCAGCCAGGCGCTCATGGCGTAGAGTGCGGCGCAGGTCGCAAGGCACAAAGCCAGCATGACCTTACGCATCGATGAGCGCCACGCCATCACGAAGGCCAACCCCAGTAGCGGAATGACGGCAATCAGGGCATCGAGAAAATCGGGCGCGGCTGACGCGGCCGCCAGGTGGGAGAGTACCGAGTAGCCAATTCCCACCAGGAGAATCGCTCCCCAACGGCAGGCTTGACGTAGTGCTTCCCTGCGTTCGGCTTTCACTTCGTTCGGTGGGCTGCGATGTAGTCGCTCAGGCTGCGCAGCGAATGAAATATGGCGTGGTTGTCCGCATGGTCTGCGCGTAACTGCAGCCCATAGTGTTTGGAGACCACCAGCGCAATTTCGAGAATATCGATTGAGTCCAGACCCAGGCCATCGCCATACAGCGGTTCGTCAGCTTGCACGCCGGCTGCGGAGATTTCCAGATTCAGCGCGCCGACCACCAGTTCAGCCACCTCAAGCAGTAAGGCTGCATCAGCCGGGGAGAACGAGGCTTGCGCTGTCGGTTCGGACATAGAAAATAAGGCCAAGTGTGGGTGGAATCGCAGATTGACAAAGGTGCCGACACTGACACGCCGACTTTGTCGCATGATGTTTGATTTTATCTGAAGCGGACTGGACGGGCGGTATGCAAGCCGGTGGCTGACAGTCGGAACTCTTCAAATTCTCACTTTATTGACACCCACCAACCGCGCAACCGCCTCAACAATCGCCCCAGCCTGCGCCTTGTTCTGCCCCGCAATATCGAGCGCACTGCCATGCGCCACCGATGAAAACAGAATCGGCGTGCCGATCGTGAGGCCGGCCGTGCGGTTGGGCGCGGTGAGTTTGGCTGCGATGTGGCCCTGGTCATGCACCATGACGATGAAGGCGTCGTAGCCGGGTTTGGCGTACATGGTGTCTGCGCCGAACGGGCCTTCTGCGTGGATGCCTGCGGCTTGCGCGGCCCCGATTGCGGGGCCGATGGTGGTTTGTTCTTCGTCGCCGAACATGCCGGCTTCGCCGGCGTGCGGGTTGAGGCCGGAGACCGCTATTTTCGGGTTGGCGATGCCGAGGCGTTTGAGGGTGTCGTGTGCGGCCTGGATAACGCGGCGGACGCGTTCCGGGGTGATGAGGTCGATGGCGCGTTTGAGGCCGACGTGCAGTGTCGTGTGGACGATGCGGGTCTCAATCCCGCCGTTGTCGAAGCAGAGCATGAGGAAGGCGTCGTCGATTGGGGTGTTGGTGCTGCGCGCGACGAAGCTGGGGTAGCCGTCGAATTCGACGCCGGCTTGCTTGATGGCGAATTCGGTTTGCGGGGCGGCGACTACGGCTTCTACATATCCGTCGAGTGCGGCGCGGATCGCGGTGGCGGCGGCGTCGAGGGCGGCTAAGCCATGTTGCGGGCGGATCTGGCCGATCTCCAGCGGTGCCTTGTCGAAGTGGCTGCGCGCGATGAGGGGGATGCGGCCGGTGCGCCATTGCACTTCGCTGGCGCTGGTGAAGCTGTCTATGTAAGAAGCGGGGAGGGGCAGGCCGCAGCGTTTGGCGTGTTCGCTTAGTGCGGAGAAGTCGCCTACCAGTACCGGGCGCGCCATGTTGGTGACGCGCGGGTCGAGGGCGGCCTTGAGGGCGATCTCGGGGCCGATGCCGGCCGGGTCGCCTAGGGCGATGGCGACGCGGGGGAGGGGGCGTGCAGGATCGCTCATTACTTGAGAAGTATCACGTAGCCCGCCTGCTCAAAATGATGATCCGCGCTGAGTGCATGCGTCAGGCCTTGCTCAGCCATCACCACGAAGGAGGCACAATCGGTCATGCTCCAATTTTTGTCGGGGTGCGCCAGGAACAAGGTGAGTGCCCGGTCATAGAGTGCGTCATCGCATGGCAGCACTGCGAGTGCCGGGTCGTTTTGCGCGGCAACGAGAATCGATTGCGCCAATTGGCGCAGCGGCGTGCGCGCCAGGGCTGCGCCGACTTCCATCAACACGGCTTGGGTCGTGATGAGCTGGTAGCGGTGTTGCTTGCTGCGTTTTGCCCAGTTGCGCGCAACACCGTTCCACGTGTCGCGAGGCAGGGCAAGTGCGAGGAAGTAACCGGTATCGACAAACAGCCGGGCACCAGGCTTTACGGCATCGGCCATGGTGTGCGGCGCCGTGCTTAGCCGCGTTGCGGATAAAGCGATTGCTCGAAATTGAGCGAGTAGTCCGCGGGGAGGTTTGCTGCGGCGTCTTGCGCGCCACTGCGCGACCATTGCCGGTCAAGTTTGCCCGCGAGCGACTGCAATTGGTCGAACAAGCTGTAGGCTGCCGTGCGCCTGCTATCTCCAGGGGCCTGCGGCGCAACAGCCACCACGTTGACCATCGTGCCGGGCCGGAAGCCGGCATGACGCATTGAAATGCGGTGCTGGGCATCAACCCGCGCTTGGCGGCGAATGGTCAGGCTCATTGCAAAACTCCCGAATATCAATCGCGCAATTCTACGGCAATCGTGCTCATACGCTCACCGGGTCGGTACCCAATTCGAGGAACAGGCCGTGACGTGCGCCGTCCTTGTACTTCTGGCCGGTCGGCAATTCGATCGAGCAGGAGCGCACCCGTTGTGCCGCTTGCTGCAAACCGGGCAAGGGTTTGCCTTCGCGGCTGGCTTTGGCGGCCTTGAGCAGGGCGCGGCGCGTCATGATGATGCCGTTGTCGGTGGAGACGAGGTGTTCTTTGCTGCGATCCTGAATCGCGCCCATGCTCTCTTGCAAGGACGCGTCCTGCAT
>JANOYK010000868.1:0-8704 GCA_031428855.1 Burkholderiales bacterium
CCCTGCATCAGGGCAAGATTTCGGAGATGCGCACCGGTGAGGGCAAGACGCTGATGGCGACCCTGCCGGTCTATCTCAATGCCCTCTCCGGCAACGGCGTGCATGTGGTGACGGTGAACGATTACCTGGCACGCCGCGACGCCGAGTGGATGGGCAAGCTGTACTCGTATCTGGGCATGACCACCGGCATGAATCTGCCGGACATGGAGTCAAGCGAAAAGCAGGCGGCCTACGCCTGCGACATCACCTACGGTACCAACAACGAGTTCGGCTTCGATTACCTGCGTGACAACCTCGAACATGAGAAGAATGGCCGCCGCCAGCGCCCGCTCAATTTCGCCATCGTCGATGAGGTCGACTCGATCCTGATCGACGAAGCGCGCACCCCGCTGATCATCTCCGGCCAGGCCGACGATCACACCGAGATGTACTACCGGATGAACGAGGTGGCGCCGCTGCTGACGCGCATGACCTCGGAGCCGAAGACCGACCAGCCGGAGCCGCCCGGCGATTTTTGGGTGGACGAAAAAGGCCATCAGGTGCATCTGGGCGAGAAGGGCTTCGAGCACTCCGAGGAAATCCTCGCGCGCCTCAAACTGCTGCCCGAAGGCGGCAGCCTGTACGAAGCGCAAAACATCACGCTGATGCATCACCTCTATGCCGCCCTGCGCGCGCGCCATCTATTCCACCGCGATCAGCATTACGTGGTGCAAAACGGTGAAGTGGTGATCGTTGATGAATTCACCGGGCGCTTGATGAGCGGGCGGCGCTGGTCTGACGGCCTGCATCAGGCAGTCGAAGCCAAAGAGAACGTGGTGATCCAGGCCGAGAACCAGACGCTGGCCTCGATCACCTTTCAGAACTATTTCCGCATGTACCAAAAGCTCGGCGGCATGACCGGCACGGCCGACACCGAGGCCTACGAGTTTCAGGAAATTTACGGGTTGGAGACCGTCATCATTCCGACCAATCAGGACATGATCCGGCAAGACCGGCTCGATCAGGTCTACCGCACCGAGCGCGAAAAGCACAACGCCATCGTCGCCGACATCAAGGACTGCTACACCCGCGGCCAGCCGGCGCTGGTGGGCACCACCTCGATTGAAAATTCCGAGTTGCTGGCGTCTTTGCTGGAAAAAGAAAAACTGCCGCATCAGGTGTTGAACGCCAAGCAGCACGCGCGCGAAGCCGAGATCGTGGCCCAGGCCGGCCGTCCCAAAGCGATCACCATCGCCACCAACATGGCTGGGCGCGGCACCGACATCGTGCTGGGCGGCAACGTGGGGAAGCAGGTTGACATGGTGCAAGGCACCGAAAACCTGACTGATACCGAAAAAAACCTGCGCACCGCCAAGCTCAAGTCCGAATGGCAATCGCTGCACGATCAGGTGATCGCGGCTGGCGGCCTGCATATTGTCGGCACCGAGCGGCATGAATCGCGCCGGGTCGACAATCAGCTGCGCGGCCGCTCCGGCCGCCAGGGCGACCCGGGCTCGTCACGTTTCTATCTGTCACTCGAAGATTCGCTCCTGCGCATCTTCGCCGGGGACCGCGTCAAAGCCATCATGGACCGTCTCAACATGCCTGACGGCGAGGCGATTGAAGCGGGCATCGTCAGCCGCTCGATCGAGTCGGCGCAGCGCAAGGTCGAAGCGCGCAACTTCGACATGCGCAAGCAGCTGCTTGAATACGACGACGTCGCTAACGATCAGCGCAAAGTGGTGTACCAGCAGCGCAACGAGATTCTCGATGCGACCGAGATTCGCGAAACGGTTGATTCATTGCGTGCAGGTGTGTTCGCCGATACCGTGCGCGCCTTTGTGCCGCCCGAGAGCGTGGAAGAGCAATGGGACCTGCCGGGTCTTGAAGCCGTGCTCAAAAACGACTGGGGGCTGGACGCGCCGGTGGCGCAGTGGGTGGCGGCGGATCAAAGCCTCAACGAAGAAAGCATTGTTGCCCGCGTGAGTGAAGTCGCCCACGCCGCCTATGAAGCCAAGCAGGCCGTGATCGGCGCGGAGAACTGGGCGCCGTTTGAGCGCTCGGTGATGTTGCAGGCGATTGACCACCACTGGCGCGAGCATTTGTCAGCGCTCGACCAATTGCGCCAGGGCATCCACCTGCGCGGCTACGCGCAAAAAAATCCGAAACAGGAATACAAACGCGAATCGTTTGAGCTGTTTCAGGCGTTCTTGCAAACGGTCAAGACCGAAGTCACCAAGACATTGATGACAGTGCGTATCCGCACGCGTGAAGAAATCGAAGCGGCCGAGGCGCAAGCGCGCGCCGAAGCCGAGGCGCTCGAATCGCGCATGCGGCTGCAGCATCCGTCCAGCAGCGCCGAGACCGGCGGTATTGAGGAAGAAGCGGAGTCTGCCGATGCCCTGTCACCGTTCAAGCGCTTTGGCAAAAAAATCGGCCGCAACGATCCGTGTCCGTGCGGTTCGGGCAAGAAGTACAAGGCCTGCCACGGCAAGCTGACTTAACGCTGGTTTGCGCAGCGCGGCCTCTGGTCTGATCTGTTGAGTCCGGTGACTGATCCAAGACCGTCTCAACAGCGCTTCGATACCGCCGCTCGATACCAATCCTCGATACGCCCTGATACCACCCCGAGATACCGCGATGCCCGTCAAACTCCCTCTGCCGGTGCCTGCGGCACTCAAACCTGTAGCAGGCCTGGATATCGGCGTAGCCGAGGCCGGCATCCGTAAAAAAGACCGCAAGGACGTGCTCGTCATGCGCGTTGCCGCAGGCGCGCAGGTGGCCGGCGTGTTCACGCTGAACCGTTTTTGCGCGGCCCCGGTCACGGTGTGCCGTGAACATCTGGCCGCCGTGAAGGAGCAGGCCAAGGGCGGGGACAACGGTGGCGTGTCTGGCACTGGTACCAGCACCGGTTCCAGCCCCGCGCAAAGCAGCGGCATCTGCGCGCTGATCATCAACACCGGCAATGCCAACGCCGGCACCGGTGAGCAAGGCATGGCCAATTGCCGCGCCACCTGCGCCGCGCTGGCGCGCGAACTGGGCATTGAGGCTGCGCAAGTGCTGCCGTTTTCCACCGGCGTCATCATGGAGCAGTTGCCGATGGAGCGCTTGCTCGCCGGCCTGCCCCAAGCCGTCAGCGCGCTCGGCCAGCACGCCTGGTTTGACGCCGCCCAAGCCATCATGACCACCGACACCCAGCCCAAGGCGGCCTCGCGCACCGTCACCATTGGCGGCCATGCGGTCACCCTCACCGGCATCGCCAAGGGTGCCGGCATGATCCGCCCCAACATGGCTACCATGTTGGGCTTCATCGCCACCGACGCCACCGTGTCGCGCCATGTGCTCGATGCCCTCACCGCCAAGGCGGCTGACCGCTCATTCAATTCGATCACGATTGACGGCGACACCTCGACCAACGACTCCTTCATCGTCATCGCCACCGGCAAAAGCGCTGCCCCCGCCATCACTGGCCTGCACACGCCCGAGGGCAAGCTGTTTGCGCAAGCCCTGATCGATCTGTCGATTGAACTCGCGCAAGCCATCGTGCGTGACGGCGAAGGCGCGACCAAGTTCATCACCATCAAGGTCGAGGGCGGGCGCGATGACGGCGAGTGCCGCAAAGTGGGCTACGCCATCGGCCATTCACCGCTGGTGAAAACCGCATTCTTCGCCTCCGACCCCAACCTCGGACGCATCCTCGCTGCGGTGGGCTATGCCGGCATTGACGACCTCGACCAAACCAACATCGATTTGTATCTCGATGACGTGCTGGTCGCCAAAGACGGCGGCCGCCACCCGGCCTACCGCGAAGAAGACGGCCAGCGTGTGATGCAGCAGGCCGAAATCACGGTGCGCGTGCTGCTCCATCGCGGTGAGGCGCAACGCACCCTGTGGACGTGTGATCTGTCGCACGATTACGTTTCGATCAACGCCGATTACCGAAGCTGACATCCAATGAAAGATATTGACCAACTCGCGCATCTTGTTGCGCGTGCCAACACGCTGATCGACCGTCTCGAATCGATTTTGCCGCCCGCTCCCAAGACGATTGACTGGGATGCGGCAATTGCGTTTCGCTGGCGCAAAGTCAACGGTCGTGGCTGGTTGCAGCCGATTCCGCGGGTGTCCAACATCCGCCTCTCCAACCTGCAAGGCATCGAGCGCCAGCGCCAGACGATTGACCGCAACACGCGCCAGTTTGTCGAGGGCATGCCGGCCAACAACGTGCTCCTCACCGGCGCGCGCGGCACCGGCAAGAGTTCGCTCATCAAGGCGATCCTGAACAAATACGCGCCCAAGGGCCTGCGCCTGATCGAAGTCGATAAATCCGATCTGGTCGATCTGGCCGAGATCACCGACCTGATTGAAAAACGCGCCGAGCGCTTCATCATTTTTTGCGACGACCTGTCGTTTGACGAAGGCGACGCCAGCTACAAATCACTCAAGGTCGCGCTCGACGGCTCGGTCAACGCTGCCAGCGACAACACCCTCATTTACGCCACCTCGAACCGGCGCCACCTGCTGCCCGAGTACATGCACGAGAACCTCGAATACAAGCATGTCGGTGAAGAAATTCATCCGGGTGAATCGGCTGAGGAAAAAATCTCGCTGTCGGAGCGCTTCGGTTTGTGGCTGTCGTTCTATCCGTTCGATCAGGACGAATACCTTGCCATCACCGATCATTGGCTCTCGGCGTTTGGCTGCAATGCCAAAGAAATCGCTGCCGCGCGCGGCGATGCGCTTACCTGGACGATTGAACGCGGCTCTCGTTCCGGGCGCGTCGCCTGGCAATTCGCGCGCGACCATGCCGGCAAACTGGGCAAGGCGCTGCATTCGACGCTCAAGCCGCAGCCGAAGAAGAAATAAGGTCTGGCCCCGCGCATGAGCCGCGCCTGGACCGATGTTGTTGCAGCGGTCATCTATCAACCTGACGGCAGCTACCTGCTGGCGCAGCGCCCGCCCGGCAAGGCCTACGCCGGCTATTGGGAATTCCCCGGCGGCAAGGTCGAGCCAGGCGAATCGCTCGACGCTGCCATCAAGCGCGAAATTCGCGAAGAACTGGGCATCGAGGTTCACGCTGCGTGTCGCTGGATCACGCGCACCCATGTGTACGAACACGCAGCAGTGCGGCTGCATTTTTTCCGTACGCGTGAGTGGAGTGGCAGCCCGCAGGGTCTTGAGGCGCAACAGTTTGCGTTTGTGCAGCCGGGCGGCGAGACCGTCACGCCGATGTTGCCCGCCAATGGTCCGATTCTTAAAGCCGTGGCGCTGCCGCCGGTGTACGGCATCACCAATGCCGCAGGATTGGGCGTTGAAAAATTCATGCAAGCGTTGGAAGCAGCTCTCACCAACGGTTTGCGGCTGGTGCAGGTGCGCGAAAAAAACATGACGGCAACCCAGCTAGCCAATTTTGCGCACGTGGTAGTGGCGCGGTGCCAGGCGCATGGTGCGCGTTGCCTTGTCAACGGCGCCGCCGCGCTGGCAGCGGCATCCGGTGCCGCCGGGGTTCATTTACCGGCGCGGCAATTGATGCAAACCCGCACGCGGCCTGCGGCCGGTCTGGTGGGCGCATCAGTCCATACCTGTGCAGAACTCGATCACGCTGCCGCCCTCGGTTGTGACTTTGCGGTACTCGGTGCCGTGCAGCCGACCGCTACACACGATGGTGCCGCCGCTCTGGGTTGGGCGGGCTTTAGCGCCATCGCGCGCGATTCCCCGATTCCGGTCTACGCCATCGGCGGCATGCAGGCGTCCGACCTGTATCCGGCAGCGTGGGAGGCCGGTGCCCATGGCGTCGCGATGTTGCGTGCTGCTTGGGGGTAAGCGGGGTTAGCCTTCGCTTAGACCGCGACTACGGCCCTACGGTCGGCACTCGCCCTGACCTGCGCTGAATTGCCGATGGTGTGGCCGCCAGAGGTGTCGGAGGCAATTACCGCAGGCACCGTGACACGAATGCCGTCCTGTTCCGACTCGATTGCGGGGAGGAACCGCTGCGCTCGGCAGAAATCCAAACTTCATAGACACAACCTATGGTGTGAAACCTGCCCATCCGCGTCTAATTGACCGTGCGGCTGATACAATATGTGGTAGTTGTGCAACACTCACAGCACCCCTTTTACATTTCATTTTTCTAACCAATCCTCCGCCCATGTTCAGCTACGCCAACACCCTAGCGCTTGCCGACCCTGAAGTGTTCGCCGCCGTCGCGGCTGAAACGCGCCGCCAGGAAGATCACATTGAGCTGATCGCGTCGGAAAATTACACTTCGCCCGCTGTGCTTGCCGCGCAAGGCTCGCAGCTCACCAACAAATACGCCGAGGGCTACCCCGGCAAACGCTATTACGGCGGTTGCGAGTTTGTCGATATCGCCGAGCAACTGGCGATCGACCGGGTGAAAAAATTGTTTGGCGCGGAGGCGGCCAATGTGCAGCCGCACGCCGGGGCGCAGGCCAACGAGGCGGTGTTTTTGGCTTTTCTCAAACCCGGCGACACCATCATGGGCATGAGCCTGGCCGAGGGAGGACATCTGACCCACGGCATGGCGCTCAACATGAGCGGCAAGTGGTTCAACGTGGTCTCCTACGGACTGGATGCCAACGAGGCGATTGACTATGAGGCGATGGAGCGCCGCGCGCGCGAGTTCAAACCCAAACTCATCATCGCGGGTGCCTCGGCCTATGCGTTGCGGATTGACTTCGAGCGTTTCGCCCGCGTCGCAAAAGAGGTCGGCGCGATTTTCATGGTCGATATGGCGCACTACGCCGGCCTGATCGCAGCGGGGGAATATCCGAACCCGGTGCCGCATGCCGATGTCGTCACCTCGACCACCCACAAGACCTTGCGCGGCCCGCGCGGCGGCGTGATTTTGTGCCGCGCCGAACATGAAAAGGCGATCAACTCGGCGATCTTTCCCGGCCTGCAGGGCGGGCCGCTGATGCACGCGATTGCGGCCAAGGCGGTGGCGTTTGGCGAGGCGTTGAAACCCGAGTTCAAAACCTATCAGCTGCAGGTGCGCAAAAATGCTGACGCAATGGTGGCTGCGCTGCAGGCGCGCGGCATGCGCATTGTGTCGGGCCGCACCGAGTCGCATCTGATGCTGGTCGATCTGCGTGCCAAAAAGGTGACCGGCAAGCTGGCCGAGACGGCGCTCGATTTGGCGCACATCACGGTCAACAAAAACGCGATTCCGAATGACCCGGAAAAACCGATGGTGACCTCAGGCATCCGCTTGGGAAGCCCGGCGATGACCACGCGCGGGTTCCGCGAGGCCGAGGCGGCGCAAGTGGCCAACCTGGTGGTGGACGTGCTCGAAGCGCCGCAGGACGAGGCCAACCTTGCGCGCGTGCGCGAGAGTGTGTCGGCGCTGTGCCGGCGGTTTCCGGTGTATGGCAGTTAAGTTGGGCCGCCTGGCGAAATCAGCGCACACACCGCCATGGCAGGCCGGCGCATGCGGGTACCCGGTGCCGCCGCAGCGGTGTTGCCATGATATTGCCGTGAAATTGCTGTGATGTTGCCGTGACCTTGCCGTGACATTCAAGCGGCGTAAAGGAGTTGCATCATGAAATGTCCGTTCTGCCCCCACTCTGACACCGCCGTGGTCGACAGCCGCGAGGCCGACGAAGGCGCAGTGATCCGCCGCCGCCGCCGCTGCCTGATGTGCGACAAGCGTTTCACCACCTACGAGCGGGTCGAGCTGCGCATGCCGGTGCTGGTGAAAAAAAACGGCGCGCGGGTTGATTACGACCGCGAAAAATTGCGCTCGAGCTTCAAGCTGGCCTTGCGCAAGCGCGATGTGTCGTCCGCCAAAATCGATGAAGCGATTGTGCGGATTGAAGAAAAGCTGGTGGGATCGGCCGAGCGTGAAGTCGCCACTCACAAGCTGGGCGAACTGGTGATGCGCGAAATGCGCAAGCTCGACAAAATCGCTTATATCCGCTTCGCCTCGGTCTACCGCAACTTCGCTGACCCGGAAGAGTTTGGCGAAGTGGTCGCCGAGGTCAGCCCGCAGCGCAAGGGCCGCAAGTAAACGCTGCGGCACGGTTCGATGTTCACGCCACTTGACCAAACCACCATGCGGCGCGCTCACGTGTGGACCGTGTCCGCCTTCGGCGTACACACGGTACGCTCGAGCGTCATTCTTCTGATTGTTCATGTTCACACCACTTGACCAGACCACCATGCGGCGCGCGCTCGAACTGGCCGCGCGCGGCCTCTACACCACCACGCCCAATCCGCATGTCGGCGCGGTGCTGGTGAAAGACCACCGCATCATCGGCGAAGGCTGGCACCAGGTGGCGGGCGAGCCGCACGCCGAGGTGCTGGCGATTGCTGATGCGAAATCCAAAGCGGGTGCCGATGCTGTCAAGGGTGCCGCACTGTATGTGACGCTGGAGCCATGCAGCCACCAGGGCCGCACGCCGCCTTGCGCTGAGCTGCTCGTGGCAGAAGGCGTCACGCGCGTGGTGGCCGCGATGGAGGACCCGAACCCGAGGGTGGCAGGCCAGGGTTTTGCGAAACTGCGCGCGGCCGGCATTGATGTGCGCGTTGGTTTGCTCGAGAGCGAAGCGCGCGAATTGAATATTGGATTCATCTCGCGCATGACCCGCGGCCTGCCGTGGGTGCGCCTCAAAGTGGCGGCCAGTCTCGATGGCAAAACCGCGCTCGCCAATGGCAAGAGCCAGTGGATCACCGGCCCGGAGGCACGCCGCGATGGCCACGCTTACCG
>JANOYK010000869.1:0-4815 GCA_031428855.1 Burkholderiales bacterium
CAACCCAGAACCGGCGGTATTGCAGGTTGGGGAGAAAGCGGCGTTTGGTTTTGTTGTTGGCGTGGGAAACGTTGTTCCCGACCATTGGGCCTTTGCCCGTGACTTGGCAGACTTTTGCCATGTTGAATGCTCCTGAGATGAAATGAAAAACTGGCGGCGGGGGAACTACCAGGAGGTCTATGCAGCGGGGAGTGCGAATCTGATACAACAGAAGATGTACCAGAGATACAACACGCACCACCCGCAGCGGACGCCCGCTGCCAACGCTTGAAAAGCCCACTAGTATAACAGTAATTTCACCTCTATCGCTCTATAATCGACCGCATGTTACCGACTCTTGCGGATCACCCTTTGCGTCCGGAAAACCTGGGGGACAACAGCTTTTGTGCCGATCATCGTTTGCGCTATGCCTATGTGGCCGGCGCGATGGCCAATGGCATCGCTTCGACCCAGCTGGTCGAGGCGATGGGCCGGGCCGGCATGCTCGGCTTTTTCGGCGCAGCGGGCCTAAGTCTGGAGCGGGTCGAGGCGGCGATTGACCATTTGGCGGCGTCGCTGCCGGGCGTGCCTCACGGCTTCAACCTGATCCACAGCCCGAACGAGCCGGAACTCGAAGCCGCGGTAGCCGATTTGTACTTACGGCGCGGCATCCGCTTGGTCGAGGCCTCGGCCTATCTGGCGCTGACCCTGCCGCTGGTGCGTTACCGCGTCACGGGCATCGCGCGCGCTGCCGATGGTCGCATCGTCACCCCCAATCATGTGATCGCCAAGGTGTCACGGGTGGAGGTCGCCACGCCGTTTTTCTCGCCGCCGCCGGCAGAAATGCTGGCCGAGCTGGTGCGCACGCGCCACATCACCGCCGAGCAGGCCGGCTGGGCAGCGGGCATTCCGGTGGCACAAGACCTGACCGCCGAAGCCGACTCTGGCGGGCATACCGACAACCGTCCGCTGGTGACCTTGCTACCCACCATGCTGGCCCTGCGCGGCCGCATGCAGGCGCAGCACCGCTTTGCGCAGCCGTTGCGGGTGGGGGCGGCAGGCGGCCTGTCCACGCCTGCGGCGCTGGCAGCGGCGTTTGCGATGGGGGCCGATTATGTTGTCACCGGCTCGGTCAACCAGGCCTGTGTCGAGTCCGGCAGTTGCGACGCGGTGCGCGCCATGCTGGCCCAGGCTGGGCAGGCTGACATTGCGATGGCTCCCGCTGCCGACATGTTCGAGATGGGTGTCAAGGTGCAGGTGCTCAAGCGCGGCACGATGTTCCCGATGCGTGCCGCCAAGCTCTATGAACTGTACCGCGCCCATGCGGGGCTGGAAAATCTGCCCGATGCCGACCGTGCCTTTGTTGAAAAACAGTTGTTGCGCAGCACGCTCGATGAAGCATGGCACAGCACCCGCGAGTTTTTTCTCAAACGTGACCCCAGCCAGGTCGAGCGCGCCGAGCGCGACCCCAAACACCGCATGGCGCTGGTGTTTCGCAGTTATCTGGGTTTGAGTTCACGCTGGGCCAATGCCGGCGAGGCGTCACGCATGATGGACTATCAGGTCTGGTGCGGCCCGGCGATGGGCGCGTTCAACGAATGGACCCGTGGCAGCTTTCTCGAAAAGCCGGAAAACCGCCGCGCCGCGCTGGTGGCGCAGAACCTGCTGTACGGGGCTGCGCAGCAGTTGCGGCGGCAGCTTTTACGCGCGCAGGGGATACAATTACAGGTCGGCCACGCGGAGGGGATTCCGCTGGATGCGCAGGCCTTGACCCACCTCTTGAATTCATGAGCAAAACGCCATGACGAGCCATCCATGAGCAGCCACCCATGAGCAAATCTTGTCCTCTGGCCATTGTCGGCATGAGTTGCCTATTCCCTAAGGCGGACGATCTGCAGGCCTACTGGGCCAATATCAAGAATGGGGTGGATGCAATCACGCCCGTGCCGGCCGGCTCGCACTGGAACGCCGCCGATTATTTCGATGCCGATCCGAAAAAACCGGACCACACCTACGCCCAGCGCGGCGGCTTTTTGTCGCCAGTCCATTTCAACCCGATGGAATTCGGCATTGCGCCCAAAGACATTGAAGCGACCGACACATCGCAATTGCTGAGTCTGATCGCGGCGCAAAAGGCGCTGGCGGACGCAGGCTATGGCACTGGCAGCAGCAGCGGAAAAAATGACGGAAAGAGTGATGCTGCAGGCCGCAGCTTCGACCGCGACCGCACCAGCGTGATTCTCGGTGTCACCGGCGCACTCGAACTGGTGATCCCGCTCGGCGCACGCCTCGGGCACCCGCATTGGCGCAAGGCGCTCAAAGACGCCGGCGTGGCCGGTGACATCGCCGAAGACGTGGTGCAGCGCATCTCCGACTCCTACGTCGGCTGGCAGGAAAACTCCTTCCCCGGCCTGCTCGGCAATGTCGCGGCGGGGCGCATCGCCAACCGCCTCGACCTGGGCGGCACCAACTGCGTGGTGGACGCGGCCTGCGCCAGTTCGCTTGCGGCGATTCACCTGGCCGGGCTGGAACTGGCCGCTGGCTTGTCGGACATGGTCATCACTGGCGGTGTCGACACCTTCAACGACATTTTCATGTACATGTGCTTTAGCAAAACCCCGGCGCTCTCGCCCACGGGGGATGCCAGGCCGTTTGATGCGAGTTGCGATGGCACGGTGCTGGGCGAAGGTCTCGGCATGCTGGTGTTGAAGCGATTGACCGATGCCGAGCGCGATGGCGACCGGATTTACGCCGTGCTCAAAGGCATGGGCTCGTCCAGCGATGGCCGCAGCAGCGCGATTTACGCGCCGCGCGCGGGCGGACAAAAAGTCGCCTTGCAGCGCGCCTACGCCGCAGCCGGTGTCACGCCCGGCACGCTCGATTTGATTGAAGCGCACGGTACCGGCACCAAGGTGGGTGATGCCACTGAGTTGTCCGGTTTGACGGAAGTGTTTCAGTCCGGTGCCGCAGATGGTGCCTCGGGTGGTGCCTCGGGTGGTGCCTCAGTTGGTGCACCGGACGGCGCAGCCTGGTGCGCGCTCGGTTCCGTGAAGTCACAAATCGGCCATACCAAAGCGGCCGCTGGCGTGGCTGGCATCATCAAGGCGGCAATGGCCTTGCATCAGAAAATATTGCCGCCGACCATCAAGGTCACCCAGCCGCTCGAAGGCGCGGCAGCAGCGGATGCCAAGCATTCGCCGTTTTACGTCAACACCACAAAGCGCCCGTGGCTGCCCAGCGCCACCCATCCGCGCCGCGCTGGCGTGAGTGCGCTCGGCTTTGGCGGCACCAATTTTCATGCAGTGCTCGAAGAGCACGGCAGCAGCAAGCTGACACCGGACTGGGACGGTGACGTGGAAATTCTCGCGCTATGCAGCGAGCGCTTTGATGATTTGAAAACGCAACTCACTGCGCATCAAAGCGCTGCGGCATCATGGCCCGATTTTCGCCGCGCGGCGCACGCCTCGCGCTCCCAATTTCAGAGTGAAGCGGGGTTCCGTCTGCTAATCGTCGCCACGGTGCAGTCTGACCGCCGCGCGTTGCTCAATGCCGCGCTCAAGATGCTGGAGAAGAATCCGGAAAAAACGGCATGGACTGCGCCGTCGGGGATTGCCTTTGGTGCCGGCAAAGTGCGCGGCAAACTGGGCGCGCTGTTTCCGGGGCAGGGTTCGCAATACGTGGGCATGTTGCGTGACCTCGCGTGCCAGTTCCCTGACATGTTGAATGCGTTGACCGAAGCCAATACCGCATTTGCCAGCGAGGCTTCCAAAGCGGGCGCAGCCGCCGCGCCGGGGGCGTTGCGGCTCAGCGATGTCATCTACCCGCATCCGGCCTTCTCGGACGCCGCGCGGCAGGGGCAGGAAGAAGCGCTCAAGGCAACCGCCCTTGCCCAGCCTGCGCTCGGCGCAGTGAGTCAAGGCGCGTTGCGTCTGTTGAGTTATTTTGGCGTCACACCGCAGACCACCTGCGGACACAGCTACGGCGAGTTGTCTGCCCTGTGCGCAGCCGGTCGCATCAGCGCATCAGCGCTGCATCAATTGTCGAATCTGCGCGGGCGCTTGATGTCCAGTCAAGGCGACAGCACGGATCGCGGTGCCATGCTGGCGGTGCAGGCAGATGAAGCCACCGTGCAGGAATTTTTGCGCGAGGAAAAAAGCCCGCTGGTAATTGCCAACCGCAATGCGCCAAAACAGTTGGTGCTCGCAGGGACAGTGGAACAAGTCAAGCAGGCGTCAGAGGCGCTGACAGCGCGCTCGATCCGCAACCGCGTGTTGCAGGTATCGGCAGCGTTTCACAGCGCGCTGGTAGCTGACGCGCGCACGCCGTTTGCCGCCGCGCTGGAGCAGGTGAAGTTCGCCAAAGGCGCGCTGCCGGTATATGCCAACACCACCGGTGCCGAGTACCCCAAGACTGAAAAAGACGCACGTCACTTGCTCGCTGACCAGATCGTGCAGCCAGTCAACTTCATGCACCAGATCGAGGCGATGCACGCCGATGGTGTGAACACCTTCATCGAAGTGGGTCCTGGCCATGTGCTCAGCGACCTGGTGCAATCGATTCTGCCCGGCGCGGTCGAGACCGTCGCGCTCGATGCCTCCAAGGGCGCACGCTCCGGCATCTTTGATCTCGCGTTTGCGCTCGGGCGGCTGGCCTCACTCGGCCATCCGGTTGACTTGTCGAAATGGGAAAACGCTCCTGCTCCGGCCGAAGCGGCGGGCAAGAAGGCTTTGACCGTGCCGATCTCAGGCGCGAACTATCGCGCGCCGCAGACGGCGCGTCCGCCGGTGGTGGCGGAACCTGCGCTTGTTGCTGCGCCGACTTCCGCGCCTGCTTCCG
>JANOYK010000870.1:0-1906 GCA_031428855.1 Burkholderiales bacterium
CCGACGGTTTGCACGCGGATGCGCTTTGCCAGGTCTGCCGCGTTGCCGGTGCCGTCGCCGAGAATCTGCGTCAGGCGTTTGGTCAGCGGCTCAATATGACGGCCGAGCAGGCCATCGGCATCCAGATGCGAAAGCAAATGCTGCATGGTCAGCAGGGCGTGAATCTCCTCGGCGCTGAGCCACAGATTGGGTATCTCGTATTGGGTGCCGGTGCCACGTTCGCTTTGATCGAGACGCCAGCCGCCGCCTTCGCGGTCGAACACCACCGGCATGTTCATGCGGTCGCGCAGGTGGGCGAGGTCGCGCTTGAGGGTGGCGGGCGAGACGCCCAATTCATTGAGCAGGCGTTGCTTGCCGAGGCACTGGCCCAGAGCCAGGAGGTGGTGAATTTTGTAGTGGCGTTCCGTCTGCGACACAGCGGCTCCGGAGAATGCAATTGCCTGGCGTTAAACCGCCCAGTTGACCAGGTGCAGCCCCTTGATGCGCGCAAAGTGTTTAGTGTTGTTGCTGACCAGCGTGAAGCCGCCTGCGATGGCCTGACCGGCAATCAACGCGTCCGCCAAGCCGATGCCCCTGCTGCCCAGATCCCGGCGCACTTGCGCTGATGCGATGGCAGCTGCGCGGTCGAACGGCGTGAACACGAACGCGGCATAGAACGCATTGAGGCTTGAGCGGCGCTTGACACCGAGGGCGCCCAAACCGTACATCAGCTCGTGCCAGGAGATGGCGGAAACGTGGCAGCGATGCGCCCCGTACAAGTCGATTTTTTTGCCGATGGCGATGGCCCACGCGCGACCGTTGCCAACGTCTGAAATAACGTTGGTATCAAGAAGAAAACCCGTGCTCAATCGCGGTACAGGTTACGGATGGCAACAAGGGCGCGTTGCGTGCTGACCTTGAATTGCGCGAGATCCGCATCCCGCTCCTGGAGTTTGAACGGCTTGACAGCTTTCTTTTTCGGCGCAGCAGCACGCTTCGGTACTGCAGTATCGAGCACAGTTTGCATGGCGCATTCCCTTTGGATCGAGAGGGTCTGATTATAGTGTTCCACTGCGTGGCATTCCAAGCGCTGCGGCCAGCGTTGACGTGCGGAGCCGTCTGGCCCCTTGAGGGCATCATGGCCCACCGCCCCGCCCACCGCCAGCGGGCCAGATGCGCGCGGTGCCGCCGCAGTTTGGCGCGGTGTCAACGCGGTGTCAACGCGGTGTCGACGATCCAGAAGAAGCGCTCGCGCGCCGGCGCAGCCGCCTTGACCTCAATCCGCTTGCTCTGCTTCACGCCCTGCCGCTCGGCCTCGGCCACATAGCTGCCGGGTTTAAGCCGGATCAGCATCAGCGGCCCGTCGGCGCGGGCATTGAACACCGCCTGCGTGCCGGCCTTGATGCTGATGTTCACATCCGCGGTCCAGCGGCCATGCGAGGTGCCGCGCTCGACCTCGGAAAATTCGAGCAGCACGCCATAGTCTTTGGCGGCGCGGCGCATGTCAATTTCTTCGTCGTCACCGATACCGCCTGAGACGTAGGCGATGCCGTTTTGTGTTTTTTGAACCGGCATCTGGCCAAGAGCGTTGGTACACAAGGCTGTCAGGCCGATAACGGCTGCGATCCAGTATCCATGCGGGTTTGCGGGCATAGACTTCTCCAAATGTTGATTTTTGCAGTCAAGGATTGCACAATTGATGGTGCAATCCACGCACGTCAGAGGTTAGGCAAACAGCCGCGCCAACTCCTCGCCCGGACTGGGCGCACGCATGAAAGCTTCACCGACAAGAAAAGCGTTGACGTTGTTCGTGCGCATGCGCTTGACATCATCCGGCCCGAGAATGCCGGACTCGGTGACTACCAGCTTGTCAGCCGGGATGCGCGGCAGCAGTGAAACAGTGGCGTCCAAGGTGGTCTCGAAGGTG
>JANOYK010000871.1:0-2719 GCA_031428855.1 Burkholderiales bacterium
CTCTCCGAGCGCCTCCCCGGCATCCCAGCACGCCATGTCCGAACCGAACCAGCAGCCCGAATCCCCGAGCGCGGTGTCCAACCGTGCGATTGAACTTGCCGTCACTGTCTGCACCTTTGCCCTGGGCGTGCTGGTCATCACTGACAGTGTGCGTCTGGGCACTGGCTGGAGTGCCGACGAAGGCCCCAAGCCCGGTTATTTTCCGTTCTACATTGGTTTGATTATTTGTATCGGCTCGGTGGTCAATGCCGTGCTGGCGGTGCGTGACCGCAAGGCCGGCAGCTTTGTCTCCAAAGCCCAATTGGCCGATGTGCTGCGCGTGCTGCTGCCGATGGTGGTGTTCGTCGGTGCCATCGGCCATCTCGGCATCTACATGGCCGGCGCGCTCTACATCGCATTTTTCATGCGCTGGATTGGCAAGTATTCGTGGGCCAAGTCGGCCGGCGTGTCGATTGCCACCATCGCAGGGTTCTTCGTCCTGTTCGACCTGTGGTTCAAGGTGCCGCTTATCAAGGGGCCGCTTGAGGCTCTGTTTGGTCTGAATTGAGAGGGCATTGATGGAAGAACTTCAATCCCTGATGGGCGGCTTTGTCATCGTCCTGACCTGGTTCAATGTGGCGCTGATGTTTGCCGGCATCATTCTCGGTGTGCTGGTGGGCGTGCTGCCCGGGCTGGGCGGGGCCAACGCAATTGCGATTCTGGTGCCGCTCACGTTCGGCATGGCGCAGCAACCCGGCGGGCAGGTTTCCGCCATCATTTTGCTCTCGTGCATTTACTGGGGCGCGCTGTTTGGCGGGGCTATCGCCTCGATTTTGTTCAACATTCCGGGTGAGCCGTGGTCGGTGGCGACCACCTTTGACGGCTACCCGATGTCGCAGCAGGGCAAGACCGGTGAGGCGCTGACGGCTGCATTTACCTCGTCGTTCATCGGCGCGGCAGTCGGCGTGCTGCTCATCACGTTCGTCTCGCCGGTGATTGCCAAGTTCGCCCTCAAATTCGGCCCGGCCGAATATTTCGCGGTCTATTTCCTCACCTTCGCCGCGTTCATTGGCATGGCCAAGGGCAATCCGTTCAAGACGATTGTGGCGATGATGCTCGGTTTCGCCCTTGCCGCAGTCGGCACCGACACCGTCACCGGTGCCATGCGCCTGACCTTCGGCTTTACCGAGCTGCTCAAGGGCTTCGATTTTCTGATTGCCGTGATCGGGCTGTTCGGCATCGGCGAGATCTTGCAGACGATGGAAGAGGGGCTCGCCATCAAAGGCGCGGAAGGCAAACTCAACTTCCGCGTGGTGTGGAATACCTGGAAAGAGTTGCCCAAGTATTGGGTCACCACCATCCGCAGCTCAGTAGTTGGCTGCCTGATGGGGATTGTGCCGGGCGGCGCGACCCCGGCCTCGTTCATGAGTTACGGTTTGGCGCAGCGTTTCTCGAAGAACGGCAAGAACTTCCGCAACGGCGAGATCGAAGGTGTGGTCGCGCCCGAAACTGCGGCCCACGCGGCCGGCACCAGCGCCCTGATTCCGATGCTCACGCTCGGCGTGCCGGGTTCGCCTACCGCCGCCGTGCTACTGGGCGCATTGCTGATCTGGGGTCTGCAACCGGGCCCGCTATTGTTTGTCGAGCAAAAAGATTTTGTCTGGGGCCTGATCGCTTCGATGTACCTGGGCAACATCGTTGGCCTGATCGTGGTGCTGACCACGGTGCCGTGGTTCGCCATGATCCTGCGCGTGCCGTTCTCGATCATCGGCCCGGTCATCATCGTCATCTGCGCCATCGGTGCCTACACCGTGCATAGCTCGATGCTCGATGTCTGGATGATGCTGGTGTTTGGCGTAATCGGCTACGTGTTTAAGAAGCTCGACTACCCGCTCGCGCCCTTGGTGCTGGCGTTGGTGCTCGGAGACCGCGCAGAGGAGAATTTCCGCAACGCGATCAAGGGATCGCAGGGCGACATGGGGATCTTTTTCTCCAATGGCCTGGTCGGCACACTGACCGCCGTCGCGCTAACGCTGATGTTCCTGCCGATGCTGACGGCGCTGTGGGTGCGCGTCAAAGGTAAGTAACGCGGATAAATAACGCGGAACACCGGACAGGGCGGGCAGACGTCCGGTTGACGCACCTCAAGGTGTCCAAAGCAGCTTGAGGCGTCATCGAAAACGACTGTCGGCAGGGTGCGCAGGTGCGGATCGGCTGCTTATTTTTTCGGTTTGACCCGGCTCAGTGTTTCCGGCGTGATATTGAGATACGCGGCCAATTCCTTTTTGGGAATCCGCTCCATCAAATCAGCGTGTTTGCGCGCAAAGCGCGCCAGCCGGCCGGGGGCGTCGAGCAAATGCAGCGTGATGGTGTGTGCCATCACCTCCGACATCAGACTCATGACTTCGTACTCGAACACATTCTTGGCGTCGCGGTGGCGATCGAGGAAATCGACCCAGGTTTCCATCGGGATTTTTGCCACGCGCGCGTTGGTCAGCGCAACGATGCTGTAAGGCGTCGGCGTGTGCAGCAGCCAGGCGGCGTAGCTGGTATCCATGTCGGTCTCGGAGGCGAGGCGCAAAATCATTTCCTTGCCTTCCGAATTGCCGACCACGCGCTTCAGGATGCCTTCGAGAATGAAAAACTGCTCCATCTCTTCCGATCCCTGCGTCACCAGCATGGAACCCTTGGTGTAGTCGATGATCTCGATCTTCGGTTCGAGTTCGTCCCATTGTTTCGC
>JANOYK010000872.1:0-7585 GCA_031428855.1 Burkholderiales bacterium
TGCGGATGCGCTGCCGCCCAACTTTTGCACAAGTCCATCATGTAAATATCGTGCGGCCGCCGTCCACCCCAGTAGAGCGTGATGGGGCGCTTGATGTCGCGGTGAATCGTGTGTTCAATCACCGCCTTGATCGGCGCGAAGCCGGTGCCGCTGGCGAGCATGATGACCGGCTTGTTTGATTCCTCGCGCAGAAAAAAGCTGCCGAGCGGGCCTTCAAAACGCAGGATGTCGCGCTCTTTCATTTTGCCGAATACGTGATCGGTGAAGTGTCCTCCGGCCATGTGGCGGATATGCAGTTGCACCAAGGCATCATCGTGCGGGGCATTGGCCATCGAGTAGCTGCGGCGCTTGCCTTCTTTCAACAGAAATTCGATGTACTGCCCGGCGAGAAATTGCAGGCGCTCATTGGCCGGCAGTTTGAGTGACACCACCACCACGTCGGGCGCGACGCGCTCGATCGACTGCACCCGCGACGGCAGAATTTTGATTTGCAGGTCTTTGATGGCACCCACTTCGCGCGCTTCGATGGTGATGTCCGAGAGCGGCTTGGCGCAGCAGAACAGCGCTTTGCCTTCAGCGATCTCGGCGTCCGACAAGGCTGACTGCGAATGTTTGCCGTAATCGACCGTGCCCGCCACCAGCTTGCCCTTGCACGAACCGCAGGCGCCGTTGCGGCAGCCGTACGGCAGGCCAATGCCGTTGTTGAGCGCCCCATGCAGAATGGTTTCGTCAGGCTTGGTGACGAACTGGTGGCCGGAAGGTTGAATCGATACGTTGAACGTCATGGGAAAATGAAGGAATGAAAATGTTGATTGTGGGTGCGGGAGATATCGGGCGGCGCGTGATTGCAGGCACCAAACGCACAAAGCGGCGTGATACGGTGTGGGCCGCAACTTCCACACCGGCGCATCGGGCCAGTTTGAAACGTCTCGGTGCGCGGCCAGTGCTGGCCAATCTCGACCGGCCCGGCACGCTGAAACGCTTGCCGCGCGGCTGGGATGTGCTGCTGCATGCCGCGCCGCCGCAATCTTACCTGACGCAGGATCGGCGAACCCGTCATTTACTGCGTTCGGTGCCCGGTGCGGGGCGGTGCAGCGATACGCGCGGCCTGCTGCCGCCTGCTGCGGCATCCGGCGGCAGGTATGGGATCAACACCTCACGCAACAGCACGCAGACACCCCGCCGCGCGCGGTTGCTGGTGTATCTGAGCACCAGCGGTGTCTATGGCGACTGCGCAGGCGCGCGCATCACCGAAGCGCAGCCTCTCAATCCGCGCAATGCGCGCGCCAGGCGGCGCGTCGATGCCGAGCGCATGCTGACGCGCGCGGCCAGGCGCGGCGCGTTCCGTCTGGTGATTTTGCGGGTGCCCGGCATCTATGCCGCTGACCGTCTGCCGCTTGACCGTCTCAAGGCTGGCACACCGGCGTTGCTGCCGGTTGACGATGTGTATACCAATCATATTCACGCAGCGGACCTGGCTGCCATCACGCACGCGGCGGTACGGCGCATGCGCCGCCGCGTGCGTCCGCAAGTGCGCATCTACCACGCCAGCGATGACAGTGATCTGAAGATGGGGGATTACTTCGATCTGGTGGCCGATGCGTTCGGGTTGCCGCGGCCACCGCGTCTGCCACGTGTGGAAGTGGCAGCGCGCGTGTCACCGATGTTGCTGTCGTTCATGAGTGAATCGCGCCGCCTCGACAACACGCGCATGAAGCGCGAGCTGCGCGTGCGGCTTCAGTTTGCGACGGCTGCGGCTGGTGTCGAAGCGGCAGCGAAGTTGATGCGCAGCCAGGCGTAGATCAGACCGCCCATTTCGTTGCATGCTGAGAAGGTGCGGCCAAATGCGGCGGCATTTGGCATGCTGTTGTACATCACGCGCCGCAAAGTCAAGGGTTCGTCACCGCGCGGGTCGGCCACCCCCGGCACCACGCGCAAGCCCATCTGCTCAAACAAATAGCGCGCGCGCCGCATGTGCGAATCATGTGTCACCAGCACAACGCTGGTGATGCCCTCACGTTTCAGGATCGGCGCGGTGAACAGCGCATTCTCGACTGTGTTGCGCGATTGGTCTTCGACCCAGCGCGGCGTCACGCCAAACTCACGCACCATCACATCGCGCATCACTGCCGCTTCTGCCGGCCCGATCCCGTCGACTGCACCGCTCGTCACCAGGATTGGCAATTTTTTTTCACGCGCGATGCGCATGCCTTCAATCACCCTCTCGGACGTGTTCGGCCCCATGCGCGCTGCGACGATGGTGCCTGCGGCATCGTACTCAAGCATGCGCCCGCCAGCCAGTATCACCACCGCCTGCGGATCTGCGCCGGGCAGCGGCGGTGCGGTGTCGGCCGCCAGAGCAAGCAAACCATTGGCGACCCAGCCGGTGGAACTCGCATACAGCAAGGCGATTGCCACGCCAATGGCCCAGCGCGCGCGCACCGGTTTGCGCCGGAACATCACAAAGCCATACACCAGCAGCCAGCCCCACAGCAGCGGCGGCAGCAATAGGTGCTTGATGACGGTGCCGGTCTCCCAGATCATCGGGTCAGGCGCACCGTTTCACCCAGCGCATTTGCAGCAGATCGGATCAAGCCGCAGCCGGCTTTTTGCCAACCGGCCCCCAGATCGACTCCGGCTTGGCGCGCGCATCACGCGCGGCCCAGCGGCCTTGCGCCACCTGGTGCAGAAAATCATCGAGCAACTGGTTGAACACCACCGGCTCTTCCAGATTGACCGCGTGTCCCGTTTGCGGCACAAACGACAGCCCCGCCTTGGGCACCACACGCTTGATGAGCAGCGACGGCTCCAGGCACGGCTCGTCCTCATCGCCACTCACCACCAACAGCGGCACATCAATCGCCGCCATCCGCTCCGTCAATTCATACAAACACGGACGGCGGCCCTGATAACCCTCCATCGTGTTGGCCGACCCAGCAGCGGAGTGCTCGGACAACTGCTTGGCGTATTCGGCAAAGCCGCGCGGATCTTTGTTCAAAAACTGAATCCGCGCGGCACCGTGGCCGTAAGTGGCAGCCAGTTGCGCCATGCCGTCGCGGCGGATCGTGCCAGCCCGCTCGACCGACTCGCTCTGAAATTTTTTGTACGCCGCCGGGTGCGCACCCGAGCCGACGCCGATCAGCGTGATCGACAGCGCACGTGCCTTGCCCGCAGCGGTCTTGGCGCTGTTGCCATACTCCATGCCGAAATGCAACGCCGCGAACGCGCCCATCGAGCAACCGACGATGTGGGCACGGTCAATCTTCAATCCGTCCATCACTGCCAGAATGTCGTCACGCATGCGGTCTTGCAGGTAGCGGTGCGCGCCCTCCGGCACGTCCGACGGCAGATAGCCGCGCATGCTGTAGGTAACGCAGCGGTAGCGCCGCGAAAAGTGGCGCATCTGCGGCTCCCAGCTGCGCCAGTCACCGGCAAATTCGTGAACAAAGATGACCGGTGTGCCGCTGCCGGCCTCTTCGTAGTAAAGGTTAACGCCGTCGTCGGTGCGGATGGTAGGCATGCGGATCTCCAAAGACAAACGGCTCGACACAAATGCGTCAAGCCGCTGGGGGGTTAATCAGGAAATAGAATCAGAATTATGGGGTGGTGCTGCTGGCCGGAATCGAACTGGCGACCTTTTGCTTACGAAGCAATTGCTCTACCGACTGAGCTACAGCAGCGAAGGGCGAATTATATCGCAGCACTCTGCGGGTTCGATCACACTGCGAGCATTTCCTTCGCAGCTTTTTTGGTCGTCGCGGTGATCTCGGTGCCGCCGAGCATGCGTGCGATCTCGTCGACGCGGCCCGTCTTGTCGAGCACGGTGAGGGTCGAGCGCGTCACGCCTTTGTCCGTCGCCTTGCCGACCTGCCAATGCTGCCCGCCTTGCGAGGCTACTTGCGGCAGATGCGTCACGCACAGCACTTGACGCTCCTGCCCCAGCTCTTTGAGCAAGCGCCCCACTACCTCGGCCACCGCGCCGCCGATGCCGGCATCGACTTCATCAAAAATCAGGGTCGGCACTTTGGCCGCCTTGCTGGTGATGACCTGAATCGCGAGGCTGATGCGCGAGAGTTCACCACCAGACGCCACTTTGCCCATCGGGCGCGGATCCACCCCGGCGTGGCCCGCGACCATGAACTCGATGCGCTCCAGCCCGTGCGCGCCGCCTTCGTCAAGCGGTTGCAACGCAATCTCAAACTTGCCGCCCGCCAGCGCCAGCGTCTGCATTGAAGCCGTGACCTCTCCCGATAATTTCTTCGCAGCCCGCAAACGCTTGGTGGACAAGGCTTTCGCGGCGCTATTGTATTTTTCACCGGCACCGGCCAGCTCACGCTTCAATGTCTCAATGTCACTAGAGAACTTCAATTCATCGAGCCGCGCCACCGCGCGCGCCAGCGTCTCATGCAATTCGGCCGGTGCCACACGGAACTTGCGCGCCGCGCTGTGCAAGGCTTCCACCCGCGCCTCGACTTGCGCCAGCCGCTCGGGGTCAAGCTCCGCACGGCGCAGGTATTGCGACAAATCGCGCGAGACTTCCTGCACCTGTATCTTCGCGCCTTGCAAACTCTCCATCACAGACTTGAGAGACGGGTCGTAATCGGCCAGCGCATCGAGCGACGCGGCGACGCTGGCAAGTGAGGCCAGTACCGCACCATCCATCTCGGTCAACGTCGCCACCGCCGCCTGCACGCCTTCAATCAAACTGGCAGCGTGGGCCAACCGCGTGTGTTCACGCTGCACGTCATCCCACTCACCTGCCACCGGCGCGAGCTTGGACAATTCATCCACACTCCACGCCACGCGCTCGCGCTCGGCCTCCAGTTCCTTTGCGCCGCTCTCGGCCAGCTTGAGGTTGTCGCGCAATTGTTTGAAGCGCTTCCACGCCGCGGCCACTGCGCGCACCTCCTCCTCCAACCCGGCGTGGCCGTCGAGCAAGGCGCGCTGCGCATCGCTTTTCACCAGCGACTGGTGCGCATGCTGGCCGTGAATATCGACCAAAAACTCGCCCGCCTCGCGCAACTGCGCCAGCGTGGCGGCGCGCCCATTGATGAAACCGCGCGAGCGGCCCGAAGCGTCGATCACCCGGCGCAGCATGCAGCCGCCTTCGTCTGAGGCGAGTTCATGTTCTGCCAGCCAGGTGTCGAGCGCAGCAGCGGTTTCAAATTCGGCGCAAATCTCGGCTTGCTTGGCACCTTTGCGCACCACATCGGCATCGCCACGCTCACCGAGGGTAAAAGCAAGCGCGTCGATCAAGATCGATTTACCGGCTCCGGTCTCGCCGGTCAGCACGGTAAAGCCGGCCTCAAATTCAAGTTCGAGCCGCTCGACAATCACAAAATCGCGGATGCTCAAAAAGCGCAGCATGGGGTCATCCTCCGGCCACTGTTGACCAAATCCTGCCAGCCGCATCCGGTGGCCCGGCCGGCGTCATTCAATGACTGTTATTTTATACACACTATTTGATGGTCGAGGGCGGCAACGCGGACCAGTTGAGTTTTTCGCGCAGCATGCGGAAATAGTCGTAGCCCTTGGGATGCAAAAAGCGGATGCGGTGCTGCGAGCGGCGCACCGTCACGGCGTCCTGTTCCATCAGCGTGAAGTGGGCCTGGCCATCGAAATGCGCCCCGGCATCGCGTCCGCGCGTGAGTGTCATCTCCACTGTGCAATCGTCGGACAGCGCAATCGGCCGGTTGGTCAATGCATGCGGCGAGATCGGCACCAGCGCAATCGCCGCCAGATTGGGGTGCATGATCGGGCCGTTGGCCGACAGCGCGTAAGCGGTGGAGCCGGTCGGCGTCGCCACGATCAGGCCATCGGCGCGCTGGTTGTAGACAAAGCGGCCATCGATGTTGACCGTCAGCTCGATCATGCCGCCAATCGAGCCGCGGTTCACCACCACGTCGTTCAGAGCCAATGTATCGAGCAGCACCTGGCCCTGACGCGTCACCGTGCCCTGCAAAATATGACGGTCTTCGGCGTCGTAATCGCCGCCGAGAATGGCTGTGAGCGCGCTGATTTTTTCGTCAAGCGCAATGTCGGTCATAAAACCGAGCCGCCCTTGATTGATGCCGATCAGTGGCACCTTGTGCGGTGCCAGAATACGCGCAATCGAGAGCATGGTGCCGTCGCCGCCGACCACGATGGCACAGTCGGCCTGGGTACCCAATTGGGCCACTGCCGCGACCGGGTAATCCCTCAAGCCGATGTTTTCTGCCGTGTCTTTCTCGACCACGACGCCGAAGCCGGCGCCTTTGAGAAACGCCGCGATCTCGTTCAGGGGATCGGCGATCCCCTGGCTTTGGTATTTGCCGATGAGGGCGATATTGTGGAAGGCCGATTGCATGGGCGCGATTATATGGTGGTGCCAGCGGGGCGCCGGCCGGGCCAGAAAATAGGCTCCCGCAGGCAATTTTGCGCATCCAATCCCCCCGGAATGTGCGTAACATGACGGTGTGCCGGTATGGTCCGGCACGCGCAACATCATCCGCATTTAAAGGAGGCACACCATGCGTTTTCAGATTGCAATGAAATTGGCCCTGACGGGTGCCGCAGCGGCGCTCATGCTGGCAGGCCCGGCCCAGGCTGGCGGCGACAAGGTCGCCTTCCCCGAAAACTGGGCCAAAGGCTCCATGTACAGCCAGGTAGACCGGCACGACATCAAGCAATACCGCGAACTGTGGGCCAGCCCCGGCGTGGTCGAGGCGGTGCGGCGCGGGCTGCCGGTACCGGACGGCGCGGTGCTGACGCTGGTGCAGTTCAAGGCCCAGGCAGATGCCGCCGGCAACCCGGTCAAGGGCACCAATGGCCGTTTTGTCAAAGGCGATGTGCTGGCCTACGCCGTGATGGAAAAACGCAAGGGCTGGGGTACCGAATATGCCCAGGACATCCGCAACGGCGAGTGGGAATACCAGGCCTTCTCGGCTGACAAAAAGGTCAACGAAAAAGCCAATCTGCGTGCCTGTTTCCAGTGCCACAAGCCGCATGAAAAAATGGACTACGTGATTTCGCTGCCGGGCCTGGCCGGGCAAGGCGGCGGCGCAGCGGTGGCAAAGCGCTCTGGCCCCGGCATCGTCAGCATCGCCGACTTCCTGTTCGGCCCGGAAAAGACCGTGGTGAAAAAAGGCGGCACCATCCATTGGACCAACACCGATGATTCACCGCACCAGGTCACGGTGTCGCCCGGTGCCGGCGCATCCGAGCTGCGCACCCCGCTGCTGCTCAAGGGCCAGACCGACGGCTTCCGCTTCGATCATGCAGGCACCTACAGCTACATCTGCGGCTTGCATCCGAATATGAAGGGCACGATTGAGGTGCAGTAAGGCGTGAGGCGTCAACCGGGTTGGCCGGCCGGCTGACTGCGGTTGACCGTGGTTGCCCACGATTGACCGGATTGGCCAACGCGCAGTTTTCCGCTCCGGTCTGCTGCTCCCGTGTTCGGCTCCCGTGTTCGGCTCCCGTGTTCGGCTCCCGTGTTCGGCTCCCGTCTGCTGCGCCATTACCCAGGCGGCGTGCGCCCCTCCCAGCGCTGCAACAGCGCCGCTGCCATCCCCGAGGCCACCACCACGCCCATGCCGATGAACGA
>JANOYK010000873.1:0-2775 GCA_031428855.1 Burkholderiales bacterium
GGGCACGCACGACAGGCATTTTTGGGAACCCGAGTAGGCCGCATCAATCTCCCACTCATCAACCTTGACCGGGGTGCCGGCCAGCGAGGTGACGGCATCGACGATGGTGAGCGCGCCGTATTTGTGGGCGATCGCGACCAGCGTCTTGGCGTCGGACTGTGCGCCGGTGGAGGTCTCGGCGTGGACGAAGGCCACCACCTTGGTGTCAGGATTTTTCTTTAACGCATCTTCGAGTTTTTGCGGATCGCACGGCTCGCCCCAGGTGTCTTCGGCCACCACCGCGACGCCGCCGCAGCGCTGCACGTTTTCCACCATGCGGCCGCCGAACACGCCGTTTTTCATCACGATCACCTTGTCGCCCGGCTCGACCATGTTGACAAAGCACGACTCCATGCCGACCGAGCCGGGGCCCGACAGCGGGAACGTGAGCTGATTATTGGTCTGATACGCATAGCGCAGCAACTGCTTTAACTCGTCCATCATGTCAACGAAGATTGGGTCGAGATAGCCGATTGAGGGCAAGCTGGAGGCCGCCAGCACGCGCGGGTTGATCTCGGACGGGCCGGGGCCGAGCAGGGTGCGCTGCGGCGGGTGGAATGAGCTGATTTTGCGGGTTGGGGCAAATGTGGGTTTGGTCATGGAATCACCTAAACGGTTGCTACTAAACGGTTGCTAAATGGAGGGTGCTGAAACCGGATGCTACACAAGCGTGCTCGATAAGGGGCTGATAGCGTGTTGCGTCAGACTGCCTGCGGACGCGCGCAGGTGCCGGACTGGCGAAGCCGCACTCACGGCGCGCATTACACTTTTTGTTTTAGAAACAAGCGTTTAACGCAAAATTTTAACATAGCGATGGCTGCATCTAACATAGCGATGGCTGCATCAATGGTCACAACCGGCATGCGGTCAGCGTAATGCACTGGAGCGGCGTTGTGCTATCTTCAACCGGATGAAACCCATGCGCAAGTTATTGTCGGCAGTAAACGTTGCGGTATGTCTCGCCACGCTGGTGCTGTCGGCACCGGCGCTGGCGCAGAAAAAAACCGAACTCTTGCCCGAAGACGCGTTTCTGGCGGCGCGCGATGCAGTCAAAGCCGGTCAGCGCGACAAGCTCGCCAGCATGAGCGAGCGCTTCAAGGGCCACGCGCTTGAGATGTATGGCCCCTATTGGCAAAGCCTGCCGCTCAAGGGCGAGGCCGCCGAGGCGGCGCATACCGCGTTCCTCGCGCAATACGACAAAAGCTATCTCGCCGAGCGCGTGCGCATCGATCTGGCCCGCGCGCTGGCGCGGCGCGGCGCGTGGGAGGCGTTCGATGCCGAACGCGCCAAGATCACCTCGGACGACCCCGACATCGCCTGCTACACCCTGCTGCGGCGGCACCAGAAAAAAGATGCCGCTGCCGCCACCGAGGCGCTGCCGCACTGGCTCGCGCCGCGCGAACTGACCGAAGGCTGCACCGCGCTGGGCGAAGCGCTGATGGCCAGCAGCCGTCTGCTCGACCGCCACGTGTGGGAGCGCATCCGTGTGCTGGTTGATGCCGGCATCCCCAACGCGGCGCTGCGCGCGGCCGGCTACTTGCCCGACAGCCAGACGCTCGATCAGCGCTTGTTTGAGATGGCATTCAACCAGCCCGAGAAATTTCTCAAGCGCGGCGTCGAGGGGCGCGGCCGGGTGCAGCGCGAGCTGACCCTGATCGCGCTCGGGCGCTGGGCCAAGGATGCGCCCACTGCCGCGGCCGGCTTTTGGACCGTGCATGACAAAGCGCCGTTCATCGAAGCCGAGCGCCAATGGGGCTGGGCGCAAATTGGTTATCACGCGTCGAAAAAATTGATGCGCCAGGCAGACGAATGGTTCAGCGAGGCCGAAGATATCCAGCTGTCCGACGAATACCTGCAGTGGATGGCGCGTGCTGCCTTGCGCGCGCGCGACTGGAAACTGGTGCTGCGCGCCGTCAAGGACATGTCGGCGTCTTCGCAGCGGGACCCGGCCTGGGTCTACTGGCAGGGCCGGGCGCTGCGCGAAGGCGCCAAGCCGGACGAAGCGCGCGCACTGTTCGAATCGATCGCGGGCGAGTTCAATTTTTACGGCCAGCTTGCCGCTGAAGAACTCGGCAAGGTCACGGTGATCCCGCCGGTCGGCTTCAAACCAGACAAAGACGACATCACAGCCATTGCCGCGACACCCGGTTTTCAGCGCGCGCTCGCCATGTACCGCCTGGGCCTGCGCACCGAAGCCAACCGAGAGTGGATCTGGACCATCCGCGGCCTCGACGACAAACAGTTGCTCGCAGCGGCCACGCTGGCGCGCCAGCACGATCTGCCCGACCGCGCCATCAACACCGCCGACAAAACCGTCGCGCTGCACGATTTCAACTTGCGTTTTTTGAGTCCGCATGCCGATCAAGTGCGCCCGAAAGCCAAAGAAGTGGGCCTCGACGACGCCTGGGTCTACGGCCTGATGCGGCAAGAGAGCCGTTTCATCATGAACGCCAAATCGGTTGCGGGCGCATCCGGGCTGATGCAGTTGATGCCGGCCACGGCAACCTGGGTCGCCAAAAAGGTCGGGATCAAAAACTATCATCACGGCCAGGTCAACGACCTCGACACCAACATCACCCTCGGCACCACCTATCTCAAAATGGTGCATGACGAACTGCACAACCACCCGGTGTTGGCCTCGGCCGCCTACAACGCCGGGCCGGGCCGGCCGCGCCGCTGGCGCGATGTCAAGCCGATGGAAGCGGCCGTCTTCGCCGAATCGATTCCGTTCAACGA
>JANOYK010000874.1:0-6069 GCA_031428855.1 Burkholderiales bacterium
GCTGCGCAGCTGGCGTTCCCGGAATTCCTGGGCGGCATTCCCTGGCTGTCCTACGGCCGCCTGCGACCGTTGCATACCAACGCGGTGATTTTTGCGTTTGGCGGCTCGGCGTTGTTTGCCACCTCTTACTACGTGGTGCAGCGCACTTGCCATGCGCCGCTGTTTGCGCCGCGCCTGGCGGCTTTTACGTTCTGGGGCTGGCAGGCGGTGATTGTGGCTGCGGCCATTACGCTGCCGCTCGGCTTCACCCAAGGCAAGGAATACGCCGAGCTCGAGTGGCCGATTGATATTTTGATTGCTGCCGTCTGGATTTCCTACGCGGTGGTGTTTTTCGGCACCATCGTTAAACGCAAAATTCCGCACATCTACGTCGCCAACTGGTTTTTCGGCGCGTTCATTCTCACGGTGGCGCTGCTGCATATTGTCAACAGCGCTGCGGTGCCGGCCAGTTTCTGGAAGTCCTATTCGGCCTATGCCGGCGTGCAGGACGCGATGGTGCAGTGGTGGTACGGCCACAACGCGGTCGGGTTTTTTCTGACTGCCGGGTTCCTCGGCATGATGTATTACTTCATCCCGAAGCAGGCCGAGCGGCCGATCTATTCTTACCGCTTGTCGATCGTGCATTTCTGGGCGCTGATCTTTACTTACATGTGGGCCGGGCCGCACCACCTGCACTACACCGCGCTGCCGGACTGGACCCAAACGCTCGGCATGCTGTTCTCCTTGATCCTGCTGGCACCCTCGTGGGGCGGCATGATTAACGGCATCATGACTCTCTCTGGCGCGTGGCACAAGCTGCGCTCTGATCCGATTCTCAAGTTCCTGATTGTGTCGCTGTCGTTCTACGGCATGAGCACGTTTGAGGGGCCGATGATGGCGATCAAGACCGTCAATGCGCTGTCGCATTACACCGACTGGACTGTCGGCCATGTGCATTCGGGCGCGCTCGGCTGGGTCGGGCTGGTGTCGATGGGGTCAATCTACTTTTTGATCCCCAAGCTGTACGGCCAGAAAGAAATGTACAGCGTGCGCCTGATCGACATTCACTTCTGGGTAGCCACGCTGGGCATCGTGCTGTACATCGCCGCGATGTGGATTGCCGGGGTGATGCAGGGGCTGATGTGGCGTGCGGTCAACGCCGACGGCACCCTTACCTACACCTTTGTTGAGAGTGTGAAGGCGACGTTTCCCTACTACGTGATCCGCCTCGCGGGCGGCGTGCTGTATCTGGCCGGCATGTGCATCATGGCTTACAACGTATTCAAAACCATTGCCGGGGCGCAGCCGGTGAGTGTGTTGATCCCTGTGCCGGTGTCTGCGCCGGCCCACCAGCGGGCCGCCGCGCTGGCGCAAGCCTGAGCGGAGCGCATCATGCAATGGAGCCATGAGTTCATCGAAAAAAACATCGGCGTGATGGCGCTGCTGGTGGTGCTCACTGTGAGCGTTGGCGGTCTGGTGGAAATTGTGCCGCTGTATTTTCAAAAATCCACCAATGAGCCGGTGGCCGGTTTGAAGCCCTACTCTGCGCTGCAACTGGCCGGACGCGACGTCTACTTGCGCGAGGGCTGCTACAACTGCCACTCGCAGATGATCCGCCCGTTCCGCGCCGAGACCGAGCGCTACGGCCCCTACTCGGTGGCCGGTGAGTTTGTGTATGACCATCCGTTCCAGTGGGGCAGCAAGCGCACCGGGCCAGACCTGCACCGGGTGGGCGGGCGCTACAGCGACGACTGGCATTTGATTCATTTTTTGAATCCGCGCGATGTGGTGCCTGAGTCGAACATGCCGGCCTACCCCTGGCTCGCGCGCAGCAAGCTGGTGCCGGCCGAGCTGCCGCCGAAGATGCGCGCGCTGCGCCGGGTCGGCGTGCCTTACACCGATGCCCAAATTGCTGCCTCCGAAACCGACGTGGCGGGCAAGACCGAGATGGACGCGCTGATTGCCTACATGCAGGTGCTTGGCACCAGTTTGAAAGCGCCGGTTGCGGTGCCCCCGGTGCCCCCGGTGGCTCCGGTGGCCCCAGCCGCAGCGGCAGCATTGGCCCCAGCAGCCCCAGCAGCCCCATCGGCGCCATCGGCACCAGCAGCTCCCGCAGCAGTTCCCGCAACACCACCGGCCGCGCCAGCCGGAACCAAATAACCCGGGCTCGTCAGAGGTCTCTCATGGACATCAACACTCTCAGAATCATCTTCACGCTGGCCGGGTTCGTGCTTTTTATCGGCATCATCGCCTGGGCCGTCAGCCCGTCCAACCGCCGCCGCTTTGAAGAGGCGGCGCAGATTCCGCTCGACGACAGCGCGCCGTCAGCGCGCAGCGGGAGTGCATAAATGGCCGATTTCACCAACGGCTTCTGGAGCGGCTACGTCGCGGTGCTCACCGTCCTTAGCATTGCCGCCTGCGCCTTGCTGTTGTGGCTGCTGTCGAGCCGCCGCGTGGTCAAGGACGCGCGCACCGGACAGACCGAAACCAGCGGCCATGTATGGGATGAAGACCTGACTGAATTGAACAACCCGCTGCCGCGCTGGTGGATGTGGCTGTTCTATCTGACGATCTATTTTTCGGCCGGCTATCTGGTGTTGTACCCGGGCTTAGGTTCGTTCCAGGGCACGCTGGCGTGGAGTTCCACCGGGCAGCATGCCGAAGAAGTCAAACAAGCCGATGCCGAGTACGGCCCGCTGTTCGCGCAATTTGCGGCCAAAGACATCAAGGCGGTAGCGGCCGACCCGCGGGCGCGCGCGATCGGCGAGCGCCTGTTTCTCAATCACTGCGCGCAGTGCCACGGTTCGGACGCGCGCGGCAGCAAGGGCTTCCCTAATCTGGCTGACACTGACTGGCTCTGGGGCGGCACACCGGAGGCGATCAAGCACGCGATTGCCGAAGGCCGCACCGGCGTGATGCCGCCGCTGGGCGCTGCGCTCGGCAGTGACACCGATGTGCGCAACGTCGCCAACTATGTGCTGTCGCTCTCCGGCAGCGCGCACGACTCGATTGGCGCGGCACTCGGCCGCCCCAAATTTGGCACCTGCGCGGCTTGCCACGGCAGTAACGGCAAGGGCAACCCGGCGCTCGGCGCGCCCGACCTGACCGACAAAATCTGGCTGCACGGCGGCGGCGTGGAGAACGTGGCCGCCATCATCGCGCGCGGGCGCAGCAACCAGATGCCTGCGCACAAGGAGTTTTTGAGTGATGCCAAGATGCACCTGCTGGCGGCGTATGTGTGGGGGCTTTCCAATGACACTGCGGCCACCACAGTGGGTACGGCGGCCCCTGCGCCGCCCAAGTGATGCCGATGCAGACCGCCGGCGCAGCCGCTGGCCAGCCAATTGAACTCTCGCACGAGGTGGAAGAGGCGCTCTATGAAGTGCGCCAGAAAATCCACCCGCGCGCGGTGCATGGCTGGTTTGCCGGCTGGCGCTGGGCGCTGGTGTGGTTTACCCAGATTTTGTTTTACGGCGGCGCATGGCTGACCTGGAATGGCCGCCAGGCGGTGCTGTTCGATCTGGCGGCGCGCAAGTTTTATATCTTCGGCCTGGTGCTGTGGCCGCAGGACTTTATTTTTCTGGCGGTGCTGCTCATCATCTCGGCCTATGCGCTGTTTTTGTTCACCGCCGTCGCCGGGCGCCTGTTTTGCGGCTATGCCTGCCCGCAAACGGTCTATACCGAAATTTTCATGTGGATCGAGCGCAAGGTGGAGGGCGAGCGCAACGCGCGCATCAAGCTCGATCGCAGCGCGCTGGGCTGGCCCAAGCTGTCGCGCAAGGCGCTCAAGCATGCGCTGTGGATCGCGCTGGCGCTGTGGACTGGTTTTACCTTTGTCGGCTACTTCACGCCGGTGCGTCAGCTCGCCTACGAAGTGGCGGCGTGGGCGCTGGGGCCGTGGCAACTATTCTGGATCGGGTTTTACACCTTTGCCACCTACGGCAACGCCGGCTGGATGCGCGAGCAGGTCTGCAAATACATGTGTCCCTATGCGCGCTTCCAGAGCGCCATGCTGGACCGCGACAGCCTCATCATCACCTACGACACGGAGCGTGGCGAGGCGCGCGGTTCGCGTCCGCGCCGGGCCGACCCAAGAGCGCTCGGCCTCGGTGATTGTGTCGATTGCGGTATCTGTGTCGAGGTGTGCCCCACCGGCATCGACATCCGCAAGGGCTTGCAATACGAGTGCATCGGCTGCGCCGCGTGTATCGACGGCTGCAATCAGGTGATGGACAAGATGGGCTATGCCACCGGCCTGATCCGCTACTCGACCGATAACGCGCTCACCCATCACTGGAACCGGGCTGACACCTGGCGGCGCGTCTGGCGGCCGCGCACCCTGATCTACAGCGCGATCCTGCTCGCCATCGTCGGCGCATTTGTTGCCGCGCTGGCGCTGCGGGTGCCGCTCAAGGTCGATGTGATCCGCGACCGCGGCGCGCTCGCACGCGTGGTGGAGGACGGCGTGATCGAAAACGTCTACCGCCTGCAAATCATGAACACGCAAGAAGAGTTCCGGCGTTACCGCATCAGCGTCAGCGGTATTGAGGGCATCAGCATCGCCTCGGAGCAGATTGCCGAAGTGCCGGGCGCGGCCGCGATCATGTTTCCGCTGCGGGTGCAGGTGCCGCCGGCGCGCGGCACTGGAGGAACAAGCGGAACAAGCGGAACAAGCGGAACAAGCGGAACAAGCGGAACAAGCGGAACAAGCGGCACCGGCGGCACCAGCGGCACCAGCAGCAGCGGCACAAGTGGCGCGCCAGGATCAAACAAGATCGCGTTTGACATCAGGGCAATCAATCACGCAGCCGAAGCGGTGCGTGAAAAATCGGTGTTTCTGATACCGCGCGCGCCTTGATGCCGCCGCACCCGCCCAAAGGAGTTGACCCATGACCGCGCTCAAACTAACGCCGCAACCCTGGTACCGCGAACCCTGGCCCTGGCTGCTGATGTCAGGCCCGGCCATCGTGGTGGTGGCCGGTGTCATCACCACGGTGATCGCGTTCCGCACTGCCGATGGGCTGGTGGCGGATGATTATTACAAGCAGGGTCTGACGATCAATCAGACCCTCAAGCGCGAGCAGCGCGCCGCTGCGCTGGGCGTACACGCCAGCCTGCTCTACACGCCGGAGCAGGCGCGCGTGCGCGTCACGCTCGAAGGTGTGGCACCGCCCGCGCTGACGCTGCGCCTCGCGCATCCAACCCGCGCCGGGCGCGATCAGGTGGTGGCGCTGCAACTGCTGCGGCCCGGGCTGTACGAGGGTGCGCTGCCGCCCGGCTTGATGGGCCAGCGCGATGCGGGGCGCTGGCTCACTGCGCTGGAGACGCCGGACTGGCGCGTGGCGGGGGTGTGGATCAATCCGGCGCGCGCGCCGCTGCGGCTGGAGGCGGTGGCGCGTTAAGCCCGCGGCCGGCCCTGGTGCAACGTGGTCTGGGCGAGGGCGCAAACCAATCGAAGGAGACTGTCATGCTGCAACGGATCATGTGGGTGGGCTGGCCGGCGTTTCTGGTGGCGGCGGCAGCGACCGGTGTATTTTTTTCGCTGTTTGATCCGCAGGAGTTCTGGCTGTTAGGCGAGCACCTGGAGATCAGCCGGCTGGGGGCTTACACCATCGGCTTTTTTGGTTTTTGGGCGACCGGTGTGGCTTCGTCGGCGCTGTCACTCTATTTGTCGCGCGGGCCGGCGCACTGACGGTGTCGGGTGCCGCCGACCGGCCAGGCGGTTGCCGGCATATCCGCCAAGACCGTTGGTGCGAGCGGCTATCAGCGCGATATTGCTTCAGGCCCGACGCCGATCGGCGGCGGCGCGTGGTTGACGATGTGTGAAAACAGCTTGCGAAAATGTGCCTCACGCGCGTCGCCGCGCAGCGGGTCGTGGTTGTCCGAGAACGCATGTTCGAGTGAGATCCATTCCTCCGGCAGCAGGGTTTTCTGCGCCAGCGGCAGGATCACTTTTTCCTCGCGCTCCATGTGCTTGGCATAGAAGCCGGCGTAACTCTCGACGCTGGCGGCGAACACCGCAAAGCCGGCCTCCTGCTCATGCTCGTAACACAGCAGCGCGTGGCCGAGGTCGCGGATCAGGCGTGCGCC
>JANOYK010000875.1:0-8198 GCA_031428855.1 Burkholderiales bacterium
CGTTGAGGAGCGCTTTGGCGCGAATCCGCACAATATCGAGACCGCGCCCGTCGTCCTCAAACACCAGCACAAACTCGTTCCCCTCCTGGCGCGCCGACAGGCTGATCTGGCCAATATCCGGTTTGCCGGCCGCCACCCGCCCCTGCGGCTCTTCGAGGCCATGCGCAATCGCATTGCGCAATAAATGCTCGAACGGCCCGGTCATGCGTTCGAGTACCGAACGGTCGATCTCGGTCTGGGTGCCTTTGATATCGAGATTGGCGCGCTTGCCCAGTTCTTTGGCGGTCTGGCGCACCACCCGGTAGAGCCGCTCGGCGACGTTGTTGAACGGTACCGTGCGCACCCGCATCAGATCGTTTTGCAACTCCCGTGACAGCCGTCCCTGCGCCAGCAGCGCAGCATCGGCCTCGTCCACATTCTTGAGCAAATTTTGCTGCACTGTCGCCACGTCATTGACCGACTCGGCCATCATGCGCGTGATTTCCTGAAAACGCGAAAACCGGTCAAATTCAAGCGGATCAAACGACCCATGCTTCTGTTCGACTTCGCGTTGGCGCGACTGCATCTGCGACTCCGCCGCAATCTCGATTTCACGCAGCTGGCCGCGCAGCCGGATCAGATTTTCGGTCAGATCCTTCAAACTCGATTTAACCGCGCGCATTTCGCCTTCAATCCGCGAGCGGGCAATCGCCACTTCACCGGCCTCATTGACCAGCCGGTCAATCACATCGGCGCGCACCCGCAGCACCGCGCGCGCATCGTCGGCGGCCTTGGCCGCCGCAGTGGCCGGCGCAGTGGCCGGCGCTGCCGCAACCGCGTCGCTGTCCGCCGCCGGCGCGGGAGCGGGTGCAGCGGAGGGCCCGGCAGCCGGCGCTGCCGCGTCAAAGGCGCGCACCAATGCGGAGGCGTCATCCTCGCCAGTAGCGGCGCGGCCGGCTTCAACCGCGCGCGCAAGGCCGTCCGGCCCGGCTTGCTTCAAACTCTCGAACAGCATCGCGGTGCGATCGAACGACGAAAACAACCCTTCAAAAATCGGCACCGGAATGTGCGGCAGCTGCAGCGCGTTTTCCACCCGCGTTTCCATGCTATGGGTGAGTTGACCGAGCACCATTGCACCCGCCATCCGCGCACTGCCCTTCAAAGTATGCAGCGCGCGCTGCAGTTCCAATGCATTGCCGCCATCGGCCCAGCTGCGCAGTTCCGCACTGATGCGCGGCATCAATTCGTTCGCTTCTTCCAGGAAAATCGGCAGCAACTGGTCATCAATCTCGTCGTCGATCCGCTCCTGACGCCGCTCTAACGTATCGAATCCGCTCGCCTGCAATGGCTCTTCCGGGGGCATGCCGGCACCCTCCAGCAGCAGATCAGGGGTGGCTGCGGCGGCTGGCAAGGCGGCGTGCGCGAGCGCCACTGCTGCCAGCGCGCTGCTGGCAGCCATTTGGATCGTCTGCTCACCCAGGCTGCGCGAGGGTACAGGAACTGGCGAAGCCGGCTCCTTGGCCAGCGGCGGTGCAGCCGGAACGATTGCATCGAGAAAACTGGACACGGCCGGTGCAGCGGGCTTAGCGGGTGCCGCCGGTGCTGCAGGCGCGGTCAAACTTTCAATGTTCAGGGAAAACCCGGGTTCCGGCGCTGCGGCGGCAGACACTGTGGACAGCATCCCAAGAGGAAGGGTCCACGCGGAAAAATCAATCACGGCAGCCGCAGCCTCACCATCTTCGCTCTTCGCACCTCCTCCCACACCAGCCGCGCCTTCCGGACTGCCGGCGTCGAACGCAGTTGATGTCGCCGGTATCTCGGCAACGGGCGGCACAAACCCTGAGAGCACCGGGTCGGCAGCGTTACCGTCACTGGCCGCAGCCCACGCGGCCCGCCGGTTTTCCAACGCAATCTCGAGCGCATCTGCTGCCGCCGGCGGCGACCGCAATTCACGCACCGCAGCCACCATCGCCGTGAGCGCGGTCACCGACTCACGCGCCAATCCGAGGTCAGGTGCAGCCAGCACAATCCCGCCGCCCTGCGCCGCCAGCAGCATGCGTTCAAACGCGCGCGCCAGTTCGTGCAGTTTTCTGAAATTGACCGTACTCGCGATTCCGGCCAGCGTGTGTGCAGCGCGCACCAACTCGTCGCGCGGCGGCTGCGGATCGGCTTCGAGCAAGCCAAGTTCGCTCTGCATGGCCGCCAGATGGCCGCCCGCTTCATCCACAAAAATGCTGTAGATGCCGCGGCCAAGGCGGATGTCGCCGATCATGATGGTTTGATCGACCAACGCCGGGGCCGCCACCGCAGCAGGCGACACTGCCAGGGTCGGCACAGCGGGCGGCGCAATGCTGGGCACCGCGGTGGACACCGCAGTGGACACAAGCGCAGGCACAACAGCTGGCGCGGCAACTGCGTCCAGAGCCGCCGCATCAAAGGGCAAGCCTGCCTGGACCCGTCCGGTGCCGGCGATCAGCGGGCGGGCATCGACTGGCGACGCGCCGGTGGCCGTCAGATCCGCCACCCAGCGGCCAAACAGTTGCTCACCCGCGCTGATGAGGGCAAGCAAATCTGCACTGGCCGGCTTTTCTTCTTGCTGCGATTGATTCATGGTCTGCTCAACCGCCCACGCCGCCTCGCCGAAACGCATCAGACCGACCATACGGCCGCTGCCCTTGAGCGTGTGGAACGCGCGCCGGATCGTAATCAGGGCTTCCTTGTTGCCCGGTTCAGCCAATGCCAGCACATGCTGCTGCTTAACGGTCTGAAGCACTTCCTCAGCCTCTTCGAGAAAGATACCGAGCAACTCGGCATCCACCGCGTCGTCTGCGGCCAGCGCCGCCGCAGCCGGACTGGCGGCAACTGCCGGCACCGGTGCGGCTGGCACCACTGGCGCAGGCGGCTCGATCCGTGCCATCGCCTGGTCCAGCACCCCCATCTGCGCCAGATCAACGCTGCGGATCGCCGCCAGCATGTCGGTGGCACGCAGGCGCAGGGTCGGATCATCGACCAGATCGGCATCGTTCTTGATCGCCTCAAGACTGGCCTGCAGTTCTGCCGTCAGCACCGTGTCCGCTGGCTGTTGACGCCACGCATCAAACAAGGTGCGCGCGTCTTTTTTCTCCTGCTCCAATTCGGCTTCCACGGTGCCTTCGAGCGAAGCGGCAGTTGCAGCAGCGCCAGCCGTTGCAGCAGTTGTCATGGCCCGCGCCGCATCCGCAGGGTGGTGTGCACTGGCAGCAAGTGCCAGTCCGTCTTCCACGCCCACTGGCGTGGCTGCGCCACGCGCCCCAACCGGCCGCACCACGGCATCAAAATCAGCTGGCCCATGCTGCAGGGCATCGACAAAAAATCCTAGTCCGCTCAGGGTGTTGGCAACCCGCTCAAAATCGGCCTGGTCCGGCGCATAACTGGTCTCACAAAAGCGCGCAATGTCAGCCTGACAACCCTGCAGCGCCGTCAAGGCCTTGTCGGATCCCAAAATCGTGAACGCACCCAGCACCTGCCTGATCTGCCGGTCCAGGGCGGGCAATTGATCGCGCTGGGCGGCATCCCTGAAAAATGCATCAAGCGCGGTTTCAATCCCGCCCAGATTGCTTTTGATCTCGTACACCACCTGCGCCATCAGCAAACGCTCCTGCGCCTTGCGTGACATCTCGTCGAGCAAGGGCACGGCATGGGCAGCAGCGCTTTGGCCGGCCAGGCTGGCTTTGAGGCGCGCGCCCATGGCCGCTACCTGGGCTTCAAACTCAGCCCCCAGGCGCGCAAAATTATCGGCCGCATTTTCCGCCAGCAACAAGGCCGTGGCGGTCTCGATCGCCACCGGCTCGGTCACCTTGGCCGGATTTTCCGCCACCCACAAGGTGACGACCGAAATGGCGTTGACCAGACGCGCGAACTCGACATGGCCGAGCGAAGCCGTTTTCTCCTTGAGCAGCGCCGCCTGGTCACGGAAACCGGCCAGTTCATGGGTCTGCCCGGCTGAAAACCGGTTCCACTTCTCTTTCGCGGCCGCCAAAATTTCACGAATGGCGCGCAATGATGCCTCGTGCGGATGGGTGCCTGCGGCCGGTGCCAGCGCGTTCGGTGCCACGCCTTCGAGATGATAAAACTGGTGCAATTCCTTGACCGCCGCGCCGCCCGCGCGGCTCTTGGCGACAAAATATAGCGCATCGCGCATCAAGCGCTGCGCCACGTTTTGCGAGCCTTCCATCAGGCGCTTCATCTGCATGTCGATGCGCGCGCACAGGCGCTTGGCATCGAAATCAACGCCGCCGGTGTCTTGCAGGGTTTCGGTAAAGCCGATCGTGATCCACCAGAACGCGCGATGCTGCGGCAGCGCCTGGGTGCGTTCAATCGCACGCACCGCCTCACCCATATCGCGCAGCGCGGCGGCATCGCCCGGGCTGCGCAGCCAGCGCAACAGACCGCTCTGAAAGCGCCGCCGCTGGGCCAGCACATGCTCGCGCATGTCGGCCGGCGGCACCGCCGCTTCACGCTGCGGCGGCCGCGCCGACAAATCGGGAAAAAACAAATCAGATTCGGCGATGCGCTCGGCCCCGCGCGCCTGCATCACTGCGCGATAGGCAGGAAACAGCCGCACCGGCTGATGCGGCGCGCCCTCGACCAGTTCGTTGAGATAGACCGGCAGCGCCGCAAACACCTGCGCCAGCGCAGCGCCACGTGCAGCATCCATCGCCGCCGCGCCAGACTCGGCGTTGTCGAGCACCCGCTCACACTCTTCGGTGAGTCGCGTGACGCCGTCGAGACCAACGATTTCGAGCGCGCCATGCGCCTGGTGCAAATGGGTTTTACACAACTTGAGCTGGGCCGAGGCGGATGGATCGGCCAGATAAGCGGCCAGCGCTCCGCCCGCCCTGGCCAGCGACTGCTCAATCTCGCCTTTGACCCAGGTCAGTGGGCCAATATCAAATTCCGCCGCCGCACCCATGCATTTCACCCCAGCTTGCGCGCCCCGCGCATCTCAACACCAGCCCACCACAATACCCATCCGCTTCCCTCTGCCCCGGTCTGCCGCCCCATCAAGAAACGCAAAGAATCGCAGACTTCCCTCAAGCAACCTTGAATCCGGACACCGATTGTTTCAACTCCTGCGCCAGCGAAGCGAGTTGGCGCACCGACTCTGCAGTTTGACGCGTGCCCGCCGCCGTCTGCTCGTTGATTTTGAGCATGCCCTCAATGTTCTGCGCCACCACCCCGGCCGACTGCGCCTGCTGCGAAGTGGTGGTCGAGATGTTGTCAATCAGACCCGACAGCTGGCGCGACACCTGGCCGATTTCGTTCAGGGCCTGGCCAGCCGCATCGGACAGCTTGGCCCCCTCGACCACACCCTGGGTCGATTGCTCCATTGCCGCCACCGCACCCTGGGTGTCGGCCTGAATCGTTCTCACAATTGCACCGATCTGCTTGGTCGCCTCGCCCGAGCGTTCGGCCAGCCGCTGCACCTCTTCGGCCACCACCGTGAAACCGCGCCCAGCCTCCCCGGCCGAAGCGGCCTGAATTGCGGCATTGAGCGCCAGCACGTTGGTCTGCTCGGTAATGTCGGAAATCAGTTCCACGATCTCGCCGATCTCCTGCGACGACTCGCCCAGGCGCTTGATGCGCTTGGAGGTCTCCTGAATCTGCTCGCGGATCTCGTTCATGCCCGAGATCGAGTTCTGTACCGCCACCATGCCTTTTTCGGCCGCCGTCAATGATTGCCGCGCCACCTCGGCAGACTGTTTCGCGCCGGTCGAGACCTGGTTGATGTCGCTCGCCATTTTCAGCACCGAATCCCCGGTCTGGCGGATCTCGGTCGATTGCTTGTCCTGCGCCGAGAGCAGCATCGCCGAGGTCTGCTGCGCCGCCTCAGAGGCCGTCGTCACCTGCGCGGTCGCCTGGTTGATGCGCAACACTACGTTGCGCAACTCTTCAATCGTGAAATTGACCGAGTCGGCGATGGCGCCAGTAATGTCTTCGGTCACCGTGGTTTGCACCGTCAGATCGCCGTCGGCCACTTCAGCGAGCTCGTTCATCAGCCGCAAAATCGCCGCCTGATTCTGGTCGTTGACCTGCTTGGCACTGGCCTCCTGCCTTTGCGCCTCCTCACGGCGGCGGTCGGCTTCCTGCTCACGCGCTTCCGCTTCCTGCTCTCGCGTATGCTGGTCTGCGCGGTACACCTGAAACAGCAGGAACACCACCCCGGCCGCGAGCAAACCGAGAATCAGCAGCACAGCAATGTCGACGTTGCGCGTCTTCGTTTCCGTTTGCAGCGCCGCATCAATCGCGGCCACCGCATCTTTCAATTTCTCATTGTCGTTAAAGATTTGCAATGCCGACTGCTTGGCATTGACCAGTCGCTGCATGTTGCCCAGGATGCCCGCCACCGCAGCCTGGTAGGTGCCGAAGGCCTTCTCCAGTTCAGCCAGCCGTTCCTTGGTGTCGGTATCAGCGGCCGGGGCGAGCCGCAGCGATTCGCTGCCTTTAATCAGGCCTTGCACCAAGTCGCGAAAAGAATTGGTGTCTTTGCCCAGCAAAAATGCCACTTCGGGGTCAATCGACTCGCTTGCCACCAGGGCGTTGGCGTTCTTGGCCATGCGTTGGGTCATCATGACGAGTTGGCTGGCCACTGTCAGCTCGCGCGCGCTCGCGCCCGATTGCTGCTTGAGTGCGACCACCTGTTCGGCCAGTTCGAGCAACTGCGGGTTGTTGGTGTTAATGGCACGGATCGCTTGGGCCAGTTGCAACAGGTTGCGTTGTTGCTCCAGCACAATCGACGCATTTTTCTCGGTGCGGACCCACTCCTGCTTCACTTTGGCCAGCACCGGATCGAGCGCGTCCGGCAACGAGACTTTATTGTCACCTTCACCGGAGAGCGCCTGCAAATTGAACACAATCTTGTCCTGGCTTTCTTTCAATTGCTTGAAGCCTTCCGGATTGCCCTGGATCGCGTTCGGCACCGCTTTGGCCAGACGCTGGGTATGCATTTCGGTATCACCAGCCAGCACCACACCGGAGGTCAACTGCCCATCAAGGCGGATGTCATAGACGAGCACTGCCGCAAATATGATGACCAGCGCAAGCAGCGCAGTCACCAGGGCCGAATACTGGCGTTCGACCGGCAAGTGGCCAATCAGGGGAATCCCAGAGCCGGCGCGCGCTGCCGGTGCCGCAATCGAGGCCGGTGAGGCGGCGGGCTTACCAGCGTCGGACTGACTGGCGGTGCCGGTCTTTTCCCCCTCTTCGCCCTTCTTGCCGCCAATTGGAAGTTTCACGCCAAGTGGAAGTTTCACGCCAAGTGCCATGTTGATCTCCTGTACCGCAATCGCAATATATGAACAAGCTTCACCTACACACCCACATTCAAAAAATCTGGCGATTCAATCAGATGCTCGAATTTCAGTTCGCGCCAGACCCGCGCTGCAGCGCTAGCGCTGGCGGCCTGGGAGGCTGGAGGCGTGCCTGGCACCATAGTTGACGCCCTGTTTGGCACCATATTTGGCATCGAGCCCGGCAACGCTTCCGGCGCTGCACCTTCATGCCAAGCCGGCCCGGCCCACGCGGCAGTGCCGGTTGCACCGCCTGCGGCCCCTTCGCTGGCCCGGTGCATGTCGCGGGCGTTGCGCAGCCCGAGCATGCGCGTCACCAGCAGCGCGGCGTTGATGCCGAATCGTGGCCCCGCCAGCACGAGACGGCTATCGGACCCGCGCACAGCGGGCTCACCGCCGGCGAATGCCGCAAAATCGACCACGCTGAACAATCCGCCGCGGATATTCGCCACCCCCAGATACCACGGTTTGGTCAGCGGCACCGGCAACACCTCCGGCACCGGCAATATCTCGCCAGCGTCATCGAGCGCGATCAGCCAGTACGACGCGCCGCACTGCACCCCCAGGCGCGCAGCCGACACCGGCGCGGTCTTGGCCGAGGACAGGCGTTGCGCCAAATCCTGCTGAAACTGGCGAAGGCTGACTTTGGTTGCCATGACAGGAGCGGCTCGACTTACGGCAGCGCCGCAATTTTCGCCAGCACCTCGTCGGCGTTGATAGGCTTGACCAGATAATCCTTTGCGCCTTGGCGCACGCCCCACACTTTGTCAGTCTCCTGGTCTTTGGTGGTACAGATGAAAATCGGAATGTGCGCCGTCGCCGGGTCTTTGGAGATCTGCCGCGTCGCCTGAAAACCGTTGAGTCCGGGCATCACCACGTCCATCAAAATCA
>JANOYK010000876.1:0-7555 GCA_031428855.1 Burkholderiales bacterium
GGCTTGCGCCGCAGCGCTTGATGGTAACCCTGCCCAGCCCGCATACGCTGGTGCTTGACACCAGTGGCGTGCTGGCACTCTACGACGCCAGCGACAACGCGCATGCCGGTGCGCTCGAGTGCATCCGCAATGCCGCGCTGCGTTTGATTCCCGCCGCCATCCTGGCCGAGATCGATTACATGCTCGGCACGCGGCTGGCCCCGCAGGCCGCACGTGATTTTCTGACTGCGCTTGCCGCCGGCTTTTTTCTGGTCGAGCCATTCACGCGTGAAGATGCAGTTTATTGCGGTGCGTTGTTGGACCGCTATCAAAACCTCAAACTCGGATTGGCCGACGCAGCGGTGATGGCGGTGGCTGAGCGCTGCCCGATTGCCGATGTGCTCAGTCTGGACAATCGTCACTTTGGTGTGGTCAAACCGGCTGCGTTTGAAGCCTTCCGTCTCTGGCCAAAACCGGTCAGCGTGCGCAGCACGAAGAAAAAGCGGCCAGCCTGATGCGGCCAAGAGTGGTTTCTGGAGCGGTTCGCGGCCTGTCATTAGGCTACAAGCCGCACCCACCAACGGTTTCGGAGGTACATCATGTTTCAAAATGACTTGCTCAAAGGCCAGCGCATCCTCATCACCGGCGGTGCCACTGGTCTTGGCCGCGCCATGACCGAAAAGTTTTTGTCACTCGGGGCCGACGCCGTAATCTGTGGCCGGCGTGGTGACCTCGCCAAATCGGTGGCGCAGGAGATGGCGGACAAATATGGGCGGCGTGTCGATGCGTATCCGCTCGACATTCGCCAGGCACCTGCCGTGGAAGAAATGGTGGCTGATGCGTTTGCGAACGGTGGCCTCACTGGTCTGGTCAACAACGCGGCCGGCAATTTCATCAGCCGCACCGAAGACCTGTCGCCGCGCGGGTTTGATGCGATTGCCAACATCGTGATGCACGGCACCTTTTATGTCACACAAGCGGTGGGCAAGCGCTGGGTGGCCGAGGCGAAGACGCATGCCACCAAAGACAACCCGTGCGGCTGGACGCCTGCCATGCCGATGCGCAGCGTGATCTCGATCACTGTGACCTGGGTGCGCAATGGCGGGCCGTTTGTGGTGCCGTCGGCGATGAGCAAGAGCGCGATTCACGGCATGACGCTGTCGCTCGCCACCGAGTGGGGCCGTTACGGCATTCGCCTCAATTGCATCGGCCCGGGCGAGATTCCGACCGAGGGCATGAGTAAGCGCCTCAGCCCCGGCGAGCAGCCTGGCGCACGTTCGGCAAAGAACAACCCGCAGGCGCGCTGCGGCACCATGGATGAATTGCAAAATCTCGCGGTGTTTTTGATGAGCGGTGGCTGCAACTGGCTCTCGGGCGAGGCCCTGATGATGGACGGTGCCTCGGCGCTGGGCATGGGCGGCAATTTTTACGAGTTGCGCCATTGGCAGGATGCGGATTGGCAGGCCGCGCGCGATGCGATTGAAGGCCAGAATAAAAAAGATCGGGCACAGCGCACCTCGTGAAATTAGGTGACGGAGCGCGGCTCGCGCCATGCGCCCTGCACCAGGCGTAGCGCGCAAAACCCGATTGATCCAGCGGCCCGGCGCGGCCACCCTGCAATGAAAAGGAGCGCACCATGAACTACGAATGTTTCACCGTCTCGCAAGACCGGGCCATTGCCCACGTGCAACTCAATCACCCCGAGCGCATGAACAGCATGACGCGCCCGTTCTGGGCCGAGATACCGCGCGTGTTCCGCGAGTTGGATGAAGCGGGCGGCACGCGCGTTGCCGTGCTGTCATCGACCGGCAAGCACTTCTCTGCCGGGATGGATTTGTCGGTATTCATGCCGGGTGCAGACGGCGCGCCGCCGCTGAGCACCGGTGATGTGATCGCGCGCGAGCGGTTTCGCCAGCAACTGCGCAAGTTGCAGGAATCATTCAACGCGATGGCCAACGCGCGCTTCCCGGTGATCGCCGCAATCCAGGGCGGCTGCATCGGCGGCGCGGTCGATATGGCCACCGCCTGCTGCCTGCGTTACACCACGCGCGATGCGTTCTTCTGCATCCAGGAAATCAACCTCGGCATGATGGCCGATGTCGGCACCCTGAACCGCATGCCGCGCCAGTTGCCCGAGGCGGTGATGCGTGAACTCGCCTACACCGGTGACCGCCTTGGGGCCGAGCGTGCTGAGCGCCTCGGCTTTGTCAACGGTGTGTTTGACACGCACGCAGCGCTGCTCGAAGGCGTGCTCGCGGTAGCCAAAAAAATCGCCGCCAAAGCGCCGCTGGCGGTGGCGGCCAGCAAAGAAATGATTTCGTATGCGCGCGATCATTCCGTCGCCGAGTCGTTCGCTTACTTGAATGCCTTGCAGCCGGGCATCTTCAGCCCGGACGACATCGCGCGTGCGATGGCGGCGCAAAAATCGGGCGCACCTGCCGCGTTTGATGACCTCGCGCCGCTCAAACCGGCGCTCGGTTGAGCAGTGGATTTATCGCCTAAGAGTGGCTTCCACCAAGGATCTTGGAGCACATTGGTTTAATTCTTGTCATTCCGTTGCGTTCCTGAATTGATCTCATCGTGGTGCGAAGACAGTCAATTCCAGTCTGCCGGAATGTCAGCCAAGTGCCGCAGCGGCATGGCTTCGACGCGCGCCTGGCTGGTATTTTGTGCGATGACATAGCGCCGTTCACCAGGGTAGACGACGTACAGCGCATCGAGCTTCAAATCGTGCAATGCAATGTGCATCGAGGCCGTCATGGTGGGCGAGTCGGTGCGCTTGAATTGAACGCCGACGCGCAAACCGTGCTTGAGCATGAGCAGATCGAGTTCGGCACCGGCGTGTGTTCCCCAAAAATAGGCTTCATCGGGTTGCGCCACATGCAGTACCTGCTCCAGCGCAAACCCTTCCCAGCTCGCGCCGCAGCGCATATGCAGCCAGAGCGATTCTTGCGTGTTCACGCCCCAAAGATAATGCAGCAAACCACTGTCACGGATGTAAATCTTGGGTGCCTTGACTTGCCGTTTACCAAGATTTTCATGCCAGGGCGCGAGCTGACGTACCAACTGCATGCCACAGAGAAAGTCCAGATATTTGCGCACCGTGGGCTCACTGACACCTAAGCTGCGTGCCGGCTCGGCAGCATTCCAGGTTTGACCATGAAAATTTGCCAGAATGCGCCAGAAGCGCTGCATGGTGGCGGCGGGTGCGTTCAGGCCCATTTGCGGCAAATCCCGCTCAATCACCAAAGACAAATAATCGCGCAGCCAGCGAAACGCGGCGCGGGGGCTGCCGGCCAATTGCGCCCGCGGATAACCGCCCCGCAGCCACAGCGCAAACATGTCGGGCCGGCGCATTTCGCGCAACGCAATGCCGCCCATGTGCAGCATGCTCAAACGCCCTGCCAGCGATTCACCGGACTCACGCAGTAAAACCGGCGAGGCCGAGCCCAACAGCAGGAACTGGGCATTGCGCGGCTGCAGATCGATCAGGCTGCGAAGCACCGGAAACAACCCAGGGTGACGCTGAATCTCGTCAATCACCACGGTCGACCCTGCGGCCAGCAAGTTAGCCAGCATGTCCCTGGGCTGTGCCAACGCGGCCAATGCAGCGGGATCTTCCAGATCGAAATAGGGAAATTGATGTTCAGCGGCATAGCTTCTTGCCAATGTTGTCTTGCCCACCTGGCGCGCACCCAGCAATGCCAATGCGCGCGATTCCTGCAAGCGCTGCACCATCACGGCCTGCATCTCTGTGCGCTCAATTTCAACAGTCATGCGGCATCATAGCACCTTGAAATTCGAAACTAAAATTTTCGATTTTCAAGGTGTTTCAGGATGGTTTGCCACAGGCTTTGCGCTACCTCAAATCAATTCACGCAGCTCTGCGGCGGCGGCTTTGAGCGCAGGTACGCAACGCTTGACGGCCACTGACATCGAACTGCCCGGCGCCGCCATGGAAATACCGAGTGCACCGGCCACGCTGCCATCGCGTCCGGCACGCAGCGTGCGCGCCAGTCGGTCAACTGGCTGATGGAGCAGGTGCCGCGCCACAGCCTGCCGCTGCGCCGCACGCGCAGCTGATTGGCGAATTTGATTCAAAATAGCGGATTCCTCACTCAATGCAGTTCACACCAGCGTCCATAAAAGCCGTACAAACCAAAGGAGACACCATGAAAAAACTGATCCTCGCAGCAACCTTGGCCGCTCTGGGCGCGGCATCTGCCGCCCCGGCGCTGGCGCAGCAAACCATCAAGATCGCCAACATCGTCGAGTTGTCTGGGGCCGGCACCACCTCGGGCACCAACTTTAAAAACGGCGTTGAACTCGCCGTGAAGGAAATCAACGCGGCCGGCGGCATCCTCGGCAAAAAAATCGAGACCACCACGTCCGACACGCAGAGCAACCCTGGCGTGGCCAAGGGGCTGACGCAAAAAGCCGTCGATCAGGAGGTGTTCGCCGTGTTCGGCCCGGTGTTCTCCGGTTCGATCATGGTCAGCATGGCCGAGACGCGCCGCGCTGAAATCCCCAACTTCACCGGTGGTGAAGCGGCGGCCATCACGATGCAGGGCAACCCCTACGTGTTCCGCACCAGCTTCACCCAGGCCACCGCCATGCCCAAGATCGCGCGCTACATCACCGATCAGGCCAAGGTCAAAACCCTCGCGCTGCTGTATGTGAACAACGACTTTGGCAAGGGCGGGCGCGAAATGCTGATGAAGGCACTGGACAATTCACCGACCAAAATCGTCGCCGACATTTCGACCGACTCGGCGCAGATCGACTTCTCGGCGGCGGTGTTGCGCGCCAAGCAAAGCAATGCTGACGCCATCTTCGTTTACACCAATGAAGAAGAGTCAGCCCGCGTGCTGCGCGAACTGCGCAAGCAGGGCTGGAACAAGCCGGTGATCGGCGAGACCGTGCTGACCAGCCAGAAGGTGATTGAACTGGCGGGTGAAGCCGCCAACGGCGCCGTGGCCCACGTCGGCCTCACGGTGGATGCGCCGCTGCCGGCGATTCGCGCCTTCCGCGCCAAGTTTGAGCGCGAGTACAAATACATCTCCGACCACAACGGCCTCAAGGGCTACTCGGGCGTGTATGCGATGAAGGCCGCGATTGAAAAAGTTGGCAAGCTGGACCGCAAGCTGGTAGCCAAGGCGATGCACACCCTCAAGGTCAAGGCGGCGAATGAGCCGGGCATTTTGATGGACGTGGAATTCGATGCCAACGGTGACCTCGACCGCGACAGCTTTTTGACCGAAGTGCGCAACGGCAAGCAGGAAGTGACGGCCACGCTGCCGCCGCTGGGCAAGAAGAAATAAGAATCAGGACACGCCCCTGCGGTTGCCTGCCCGGCAGCCCCGGCGCTGTTCCATCTGATGGCACGCCTGGTTACCGCCTGGGGGCCGCTTGAGGATCGCATGGGGGCCGCATGGTGACCGCTTGAGGATCGCAGCGGGTCGCATGTCGGCCGCATGAGTCGGCGAGTCACGCTGAAATCCGCTCTGGGAGCCATTCTTGGGGTCATTATGCAAAACCGGTGTTTAGCCCATGAATGATTTTTTGCAACTGCTGTTCTCCGGCATGGCGACCGGCAGCATCTATGCCTTGGCCGCGCTTGGCTTTACGCTGTTGTGGCAGGCGTCCGGCACGGTCAATTTCGCACAAGGTGAATTTGTCATGCTGCCGGCCTTTGCCATGCTCGCGTTCGCATCGTTCGGCGCGCCGCTGCCCTTGAGTTTTTTCCTCACCATCCTGGTTGCCATTGCGGTGCTGGGCTGGGCCTTCAAGCGCGGCATTGTCGATCCGTTGTTTCGCTTTGGCATGATGCAGATTGTGGTCGCCACCATCGGCCTGTCGATTGCGCTGCGCAACGGCATGGGCATTTACAGCGCCGAGGCGCATCCGTTCCCCAGTCTGTTCGCCGACAAGCTGTTCAACTTCGGCGGCGTCACCGTCACCTTGATGGACATGGGCACGCTGGCGCTGGCGCTCGCGTTGGTGTTTGCCACCCAAGCCTTTCTTGCGCGCACCATCACTGGCCGTGCCATGCAGGCAGTGGCGCAAAACACCGAGAGCGCTGCGGTGCTCGGCATCAATGTGCCGCGCATGATTTTCTACACCTTCGCCATCAACGCCATCCTCGCCTGCGCGGCGGCGCTGTTGGTCACGCCGGTGTACCTCGCCAAATTTGACATGGGTGAATCACTCGGCACCAAGGCGTTTTTCGCCGCAGTGATCGGCGGCTTCAACAATTCGCGCGGGGCGCTGCTGGGCGGCATCATCGTTGGGGTCGGTGAAAACCTCGCTGCCGCCTACGTGTCATCGGCCTATAAAGACGCGGTGGCGCTGGCCATGTTCATGGTGGTGATCCTGTTCAAGCCGCAGGGCCTGCTTGGCCGCAAAGAAGAGCGCAAGGTGTGAGGGCGCAATGAAAAAAACGCACATGATTGCGTTGGGCATTATCCTGCTGCTGTTGCTGGCCCTGCCGCTGCTGCTCAAAAACTACGGCATCTATTTGCTGAGCTACTGGCTGGTGTTCATCCTCGCCACCATGGGTCTGAATCTTACGGTCGGTTACGCCGGGCAAAAATCACTCGGCCACGCCGCCTTCTTCGGCATCGGCGCGTTCACCGTGGCGATCATGATGAAAGCGGGTTGGAGTTTCTGGCTCGGCCTGCCGGTTGCTGCGGTGCTGTGTTTTGTCAGCGGCATCGCGGTCGGCTTCCCGGCGCTGCGGGTGCAGACGATTTATCTTGCCTTCGCCACACTCGGTTTCAACACGGCAGTGTGGCTGGTGATCCGCAACGAAGAGTGGCTTACCGGCGGCACCTTCGGCATCAACAACATTGCGCGGCCCGAATTTCTCGGCCTCTCGCTCAATGGCAATCTGGCCTATTACTACTTCGTGCTCGGCGTCACGCTGGTGTTTGGCCTGCTGCTGTTCGGCCTGTTGCGCTCGCCCTGGGGCAAGGCCTTCACGGCGCTGCGCGACAACCCGATCCGCGCCGAGAGCCTTGGCATTGATGTGCGCCGCTACACCCTGCTCTCGTTTGCCATTGGCGCGGTGTATGCGGGCGTGGCCGGCGCGTTGTTCGCGCCACTGGTCGAGTTTATTGACCCGGCGCCGTTTGCGATTGGCCAGTCGATCATGATGTACCTGATGGTGGTGATCGGCGGGCCGGGTTACTTCTTCGGCCCGGTGCTGGGCGCGGCGGTGGGCGTGGTGCTGCCGGAGTGGCTGCGCTTTGCGCAAGGCTGGTATTTGTTTGTGTTCGGCTCCTCCGTAGTGCTGTTGATGCTGTGGCTGCCTGATGGCCTGCTCAGCATTCCTGACCGCCTGCGTGCTCGCCGTGAGGCGCGCGAAGCGTCGGCGGCGCGGGCGGCAGCGGCATCGCGGGTTGGTCAGGAGGGTGCATGACCACGCCGGTGCTCGAAGTCAAGGGCCTGCATAAATCCTACGGTGCGATCCGCGCGGTGGGCGGGGTCTCGTTTGAAGTGATGCCGGGTGAAATCTTCGGCGTGATCGGCCCGAACGGATCCGGCAAGACCACCATGTTCAACAGCGTGCTCGGCC
>JANOYK010000877.1:0-2460 GCA_031428855.1 Burkholderiales bacterium
GCGTCGCTTACCTGGTTTGCCCTGATGGCGGGGCAGGTGGCGCAGTTGCGCGCCAGCGTGGAGCAGCGCAACCGCGAGTTGGCCGGCGCGATGCGCTCGGTCAAGCGTCAGCAGGATGACCTGACCACATTGCAGACGCTCGCCAAGCTGGGCACCTGGAGCCGCGATCTGCGCGCCGGCACGGCCCACTGGTCAGACGAAATGTTCCGCATTACCGGGTTTGATCCGGCGCACGGCGTGCCCTCGCACGATCAGTGGCTGGCACGGGTGCATCCAGACGACCGCGCGCGTTATAGGGAAAACGATCGGGCAGCGAAGCGGGCTGCCCTCGATTTAAATATTGACATGCGCCTGATCTCGCCGGGCAATGCCGTGGTCTGGGTGCGGATGCGGCGGCACAGTCTGATCGATGATGGCGGCCAGTGTTACCGGCAATTTGGCACGCTGATGGACATCACCTCGGCCAAGCAGGGCGAGCAGCGGCTGCTGATGCAGCATGCGGTCACTAAAGTGCTGGCCGAGGCCCCCACGCTCGGTGAGGCCATGCCGGCGCTGTTGCACATCATTGGACAGATGCAGGACTGGGCGGTGGGCGCGTGCTGGCGGCTGTCGGCTGATGGCTCGCATTGGCGCTGCATCGATACCTGGAACCTGGATGAAGCGCGCCTCGACGCGTTCTCGGCAGCTCAGCGCAAGGTTCTGATTCAAGTGGGCACTGAAAACACTGGCGCATTTCTGCTGCCGGCCGCGCGCGCGGCCGCGCCACGCTGGCTGCGCGATGCGAGTGTTGATCCCGCTTACTCCCGGCGGGCGGTGGCCGGGCAAGCCGGTCTGCGCGGCGCGTTTGCGCTGCCGGTGGTGGGGCATGGCCAGGTGTTGCGCCTGCTCGAGTTTTACAGCCGCGATGTGCGTGATCCCGATCCGATCCTGATCGATCTGGCGCAATCGATCGGCAACCAGATCGGCCAGTTTGTCGAGCGCCGCAGTGCCGAAGCTGCGCTGGCGCAGGCGCGCGAAAATCTCGACATGGCGGTGAAAGCCTCCGGCATTGGATTCTGGGACGGTGATCTGGCCTCAGGCGCGCTGCACTACTCAGACCAGTTCGCGCGGATGCTCGGGTTTCAGCCGGATGAGCTGGTGCCCGAGCGCGCTGCATTTGTCGAGCGGATCCATCCGGACGACCGGGCGCCGTTTTTTGCAGCAGGCGCGGCCGGCATCAAGTCCGGCGCGTCGTTTGTGGTTGAGCTGCGTCTGCGCCACCGCGATGGCGGCTACCGCTGGTTTGCCGGTCGGGCGCAGGCGTTTTATGACGCCAGCGGCCGCGCCCTGCGCATGGCCGGTTCGCTCACCGATATTGAAGAGCGCAGACGCCTGGATCGCGCCAAAGACGAATTTGTCGCCACCGTCAGCCACGAACTGCGCACGCCGCTGACGGCAATTCGCGGCGCGCTCGGCCTGCTCGATGGCGGCGTGGCCGGCGAGTTGCCGGACGATGCCAAGGAACTGGTGCAGGTGGCGCTGTCCGGCTCCGAGCGGCTCTCGCACCTGGTCAACGATGTGCTGCACCTGGCCAAGATTGAATCGGGTGCAGATGCCGATGTTGCCGAGCCGCTGGCACTGGACCCTCTGGTCGACGCCGCTGTCAAAAGCAATCAGCCATTTTGCAGCCAGTTTGGGGTGCGCCTGCAGGCTGTCTGCGCCGCACCTGGAGCGCTGGTGCAGGCTAATCCCGACCGCATGATGCAGGTGCTGAGCAATCTGATCTCGAACGCGGCCAAGTTTTCGCCGGCCGGCACCGGAGTGTGCGTGACCTCCACGCGCCACGCCGGACGGCTGCGCCTCAGTGTGATCGATCACGGCAGCGGCATTCCGGCGCAGTTTCGCGAGCGCATTTTTCAAAAATTTGCCCAGGCCGATGGCACCGATGCGCGCGCGCAGCAGGGCTCCGGGCTGGGTTTGAGCATCTGCCGCGCGCTGATAGAGCAGATCGGCGGCGTGATCGATTTTGCCGACACCCCCGGCGGCGGCACCACGTTTTTTGTTGACCTGCCGGCCGCGCCCGCCGCCGCTGCGGGCACGCTTCACAACGCTGCCGCCGGTGCCGTCTCCACTGTTGCTCCCGGTGTGGGGTCCGGCGTTGTTCCCAGCGTCGTACCCAACACGGTCTCTGCCGCCATTGCCATCCCTTCCGCCATTGTCCCTTCCACCATTGTCCCTGCCGCACACTGAGCCATCTCATGACCCCTCGATTGACCCGCATTCTTCACGTTGAAGACCAGGGTGAAATCCAGATCATTGTGCGCATGGCGCTGGCTGGGCAGATTCGGGCGATTTGGGAGCGGCATCACAGCGGCAGTGCCGCAGCGCACTCCCTGCACAGCGTGTGCCATGAAACTGTTGGTGCGAGCGCGTTTCCTTCGCATGCCAATTGAAACCGTTGGTGCGAGCCATTGTCAGGCC
>JANOYK010000878.1:0-1824 GCA_031428855.1 Burkholderiales bacterium
TCGCGCGGGGCCATGCCCGGCTCCTGGTTCAACGCATCGCGCAGTTCAAACCGCGCGCCGGTGGTGTTGCCGTCAATCGTGCCGCCCGCGTCGACCAGCTCGGGAAACGCATTCGACAAACCGCCCGCGCCGACATCGTGAATCGCGAGAATCGGGTTGTCCGCCCCCATCATCCAGCAACGGTCGATCACTTCTTGTGCGCGGCGCTGAATCTCGGCGTTGCCGCGCTGCACCGAATCAAAATCAAGATCGGCCGTGTTCGCCCCCGCGCCCATGCTCGATGCCGCGCCGCCGCCCATGCCGATCAGCATGCCGGGGCCACCGAGCTGAATCAGCAGCGTGCCTTTGCCATAGGGCAGCTTGTGCGTCAGCCCGTCACTGATGGCACCGACGCCGCCGGCAATCATGATCGGCTTGTGATAGCCGCGCGTCTCGCCGGCAAACGTCTGCTCGTAGGTGCGGAAATAACCGGCCAGATTGGGCCGGCCGAATTCGTTGTTGAACGACGCTGCGCCGATCGGCCCCTCGATCATGATGTCGAGCGCCGAGACGATGCGGTCGGGCTTGCCGATGGTGTCTTCCCACGCGTGGGTGAAATCGGGAATGCGCAGGTGCGACACCGAGAAACCGCACAAGCCGGCCTTCGGCTTGGCCCCGCGCCCGGTCGCGCCTTCGTCACGAATCTCGCCGCCCGAGCCGGTGGCCGCGCCAGGAAACGGCGCAATCGCGGTCGGGTGGTTGTGCGTCTCCACCTTCATCAGCGTGTGCGCCACTTCGGTGTGGTACGCATACTCGCCCGCGTTGCCGCCCACTTTGCCGTCTGTGGTGCCGTCTGCAGTGCCACCCGCAGCGCTGGGGTAAAAGCGCTCAGCCACGCCACCCCGCATCACCGCCGCGTTGTCCGAATACGCCACCACCGTGCCGGCCGGGTTGGCCTTGTGCGTCTCGCGCACCATGCCGAACAAGGACAGCGGCTGCTTCACGCCATCGATGATCCAGTCGGCGTTAAAAATCTTGTGGCGGCAATGCTCCGAGTTGGCCTGCGCAAACATCATCAACTCGACATCGGTCGGGTTGCGCCCGATCTTGCCGAAGTGGTGCGCGAGGTAATCGATTTCGTCCGGTGCGAGCGCGAGGCCCATGTCGCGGTTGGCCGCTTCGAGCGCGGCCTTGCCCTCCTTCAACAAATCGACGGTAGTCAACGGCTTGGGCGCAAAGTGCGCAAACAGGCCGTCCGCCGCGTCGAGCGCATCCAACACCGTCTCGGTCATGCGGTCGTGAATCGCCGCGCCAATCGCGCCCTGATCCGCCGCAGACAAGCTGCCGATGCGCTTGCCAAACTCAAACGCAATGCCGCGCTCGATGCGCGTCACTGCGGCCAAGCCACACGAATGCGCAATGTCAGTCGCCTTGGACGACCACGGCGACACCGTGCCAAAGCGCGGCGTCACCAAAAACAATTCACCTGGTTTGAATGCTGCGTGGGATTTCGCCGAAGCCTTCGCGCGCTCCGCAGACTTACCAGCAGACTTACCAGCAGACTTACCGGCAAACTTACCGGCAAACTTACCGGCAAACTTACCGCCAGACTTACCGGCAGTCTCATCCGCCGCCGGCCCGTATTCAAGCAACTGGTCCAGCACGACCGATTCGTCAGCGCTCAACTCGCGGCTGGTCTCAACGAAATGCCAGAAGGTGGCAGTGCAACCGGAGAACCCCACGCCACTTAAACGCGCCTTGAGTTTGTCAAGACGGAAGGGAGATAACGCAGGCGAGCCGCGCAGCTTCAGGATAGAGGGCATGCTAATCAGGACTCGCGTAAAG
>JANOYK010000879.1:0-5313 GCA_031428855.1 Burkholderiales bacterium
CGAGCTGGGGCTGCCCGGCGCCACCGTGCAGTATTGGCGCTTGAGTTATACGGAGCGGGTGTTTTTTCCGGTCACGAAGAACACCACCTTGTATTTGCGCGGCGAGGCAGGTGTGGCGAACAGTATCGGCAGCAAGGCCCTGCCGTCATTCAAAAAGTTTTTTGGCGGCGGTATCGGGTCGGTGCGCGGTTACGAGACCAATACCTTGGGGCCGCGTGATGTGGACGGCAGTATTCTGGGCGGCACGCGGCGCGTCACCGCAACGGCAGAATTGCTGTTCCCGTTTCCCGGGCTGGAGCGCGATAAATCAGTGCGCTTGCTGACATTTCTCGACGCAGGAAAGGTTACCGGCGGCGGCGCTATTTCGGATGGCGGCATGCGCGCGTCGGTTGGTGTGGGTCTGGATTGGCAGTCGCCGTTTGGCCCGCTCCGGTTCAGCTTCGCTAAACTGTTGAACCAGAAACCGGAAGACCGGATTCAGCGCCTGCAATTTACGGCGGGCACCACGTTTTGACAGCCGTGGCACAATATTCACCTCGAAATTTGGAGTGACGGATTTGACATCTCAGTTGATTAAATTTGGAGTGCTGCGCTCCGCCCTTGTCTGCGTGGCGCTGGCCGCATTTCCGGCCCTCTCTGCGGCGCAGAGCAAGATTGGCTTCGTCAATACGCAGAAGATATTCGACGAGTCGGAACCGGCCAAGCGCGCTTCCAAAAAACTCGAAGGCGAGTTTGCCAAGCGCGAGCGCGAAGTCAATGATCTGGGCACGCGCCTGCGCACCGAAAGCGAGAAGCTGGAAAAAGACGGGCCAGTCTTGTCCGAGACCCAGCGGCTGCAGCGTCAGCGTGTGCTGGCCGACCTCGACCGCGATTTTCAGCGCAAGCAGCGCGAGTTTCGCGAGGACGTGAATCAGCGCCGCAACGAGGAGTTCGCTGCCGTGCTGCAGTTGGCCAACAACACCCTCAAGGACATTGCCGCCAAGGAGGGCTACGACGCGATTTTTCAGGATGCCGCTTACGCCAATCCCAAGCTGGACGTGACGCAAAAAGTCCTCGACGCGCTCAAGTCCAAATAAGGCCAGATGGCAGGCCCCTTCACCCTTGACGAGTTGGCGCGGCGCACGGGGGGGCGGGTTGAAGGCGATGGCGCGGTATCGCTTGAACGGGTCGCCACGCTGACCTCGGCCGATGTCAAGGCGATTGCATTCTTTTCCAATCGCAAGTACCGCGCCGATGTCGCGTCCTCCGGCGCGGGTGCATTGATTGTTGGTGAGGCCGACACCGGCCTTAGCAGCAAGCCGCGGCTGGTGCATGCGCAGCCGTATGTGTGCTTTGCCCGGGTGGCGCGGCTGTTTCATTCGGGGATGCATCAGGCTCCCGGGGTTGACAGTTCCGCCGTCGTTGCGCCGTCTGCGGTATTGGGTGCTGGTGTGTCGCTTGGTGCGCATGTGTCGATTGGGGCGGGCGTGGTGATTGGCGCAAACGCTGTGATTTACCCCAATGTCACGATCTACCCCGGCACAGTGATTGGCCGCAACGTGGTGATCCACGCCGGGGCAGTGATTGGCAGTGACGGCTTTGGGTTTGCTGCCTTTGAGGGGCAATGGCTCAAAATCCCCCAGACCGGTCGCGTGGTGATCGGCGATGACGTTGAAATCGGTGCCGGCACCACGATTGACCGCGGCGCGCTTGACGACACCGTGGTTGAGGACGGGGTCAAACTCGACAACCAGATTCAGATCGGCCACAACGTCCGGATCGGCGCACACACCGCGATGGCTGGCTGTGTCGGGATTGCGGGCAGCGCCGTGATTGGCCGCCATTGCACACTCGGCGGCGGCGCGATTGTGCTCGGGCACTTGACGCTGGCCGATCATGTCCACGTCACCGCTGGTTCACTGGTGACCAAATCGATTCAAACGGCAGGCACCTACGGCGCATCGCTGCCCGCCACGGATAATCGCGCCTGGCTCAAGAACGCGGTGCATCTGCGCCATCTCGATGAGATGGAGGCGCGCATCCGTGTCCTTGAGGGCGCGCTGGAAACGGCAATCAAACAAAGGACAGAACAATCATGACGCCGATGGACATTCACGCGATTCTGAAACATCTGCCGCACCGCTACCCGATGCTGCTGGTGGACCGTGTGATCGATGTGACGCCGGGCCGGCAGATTCATGCGCTCAAGAATGTGAGTGTGAACGAGCCATTTTTTACCGGCCATTTTCCGCACCATCCGGTGATGCCGGGTGTGCTGATCCTCGAAGCGCTGGCGCAGGCGGCCGCGATCCTGTCGTTCAAGACGCTCGGCAACAAGCCGGACGATCAATCGGTGTATTACTTTGTCGGTATCGACGCCGCTCGCTTTAAACGGCCGGTGCTGCCGGGCGATCAACTGCACCTGCATGTATCGATGGACGGCCCGGTGCGGCGCGGCATCTGGAAATTCAAGGCCGAGGCCAAGGTTGATGGCGTGCTGACCACCACCGCGGAACTGATGTGTACGGTGCGCACGATTGAGCCAGCGGAATCAGCGGCATCAGCGGAGCCAGCAAACCCCGCGCTGCCCGCGAAACCGGCGGACACGGCGAATGCTGCGGACCTGCCGGCATCGGCGGCGGCCGCCGCAAAACCGGCCGGAGACTGAGCTTGGCCGCGATTCATCCGACCGCGATCATCGACCCCGGTGCCGAGCTCGCCGCTGACGTCGAGATCGGCGCCTACACCCTGATCGGCCCCAAAGTGCGGATCGGCGCCGGGAGCCGGATCGGCCCGCATTGCGTGATCGAAGGCCCTACCACCATCGGCCGCAATAACCGCGTCTGGCAATTTTGTTCGCTCGGCGGCGCGCCGCAAGACAAAAAATACGCCGGAGAAGACACCGCGCTCGAGATCGGCGACGGCAACACGATCCGCGAGTTTTGCACCTTCAACCGCGGCACCGCGCAAGACGCCGGGGTGACGCGCGTCGGCGATGACAACTGGATCATGGCCTATGTGCATCTGGCGCATGATTGCCAGATCGGCCATCACACCATCTTCGCCAACAACGCGCAACTGGCCGGCCATGTGCAGGTGGGGGACGCGGCGATTCTTGGCGGCTTCACGGTCGTGCATCAGTTCGTGCGCATCGGCGCGCACGCCATTTCCGGCATGGGCTCGATTTTGTTCAAGGATCTGCCCACCTATGTCACCTGCGCCGGCAATCCAGCGGCACCGCACGGCATCAACATCGAAGGCTTGAAGCGGCGCGGCTTCGCTGCGGAGCAGGTTGAAGCAATCCGGCGCGCCTACAAAACCTTGTACAAAAACGCGCTGACGCTCGAAGAAGCCAAGCGCGAGTTGAGCGCCTCACCGTCCGCCGAGGTGGCTGCCCTGCTGGCCTTTGTGGCCGCGTCCAGCCGCGGCATCATGCGTTAAGCGGCTGCCGGCATGGGAGACGCGCCACGCATTGCGATGGTGGCGGGTGAAGCCTCCGCCGACTTGCTGGCGGCCCATCTGATGGTGGCAATCAAAGCGCGCCACCCTGGCGCGCGCTTCATGGGCATTGGCGGGCCGCGCATGGTGGCCGAAGGGTTTGAAGCCTGGTGGCCGGGCGAGAAGCTGGCGGTGCGCGGCTATGTGGAAGTGTTGCGCCACTATCGCGAGATCACCTCTATCCGCCGCCAGCTTGCGCAGCGGCTGGAAGGCATGCAAGGCGCAGAGCGCCCGCAGCTTTTCATCGGTGTTGACGCCCCCGATTTCAATCTCGCCCTGGAAACCCGCTTGCGCCGCAGCGGGCTGCGCACCTGCCACTATGTGAGCCCCTCGATCTGGGCCTGGCGTGGCGGCCGGATCGAAAAAATTCGCGCCGCAGTCGATCACATGCTGTGCCTGTTCCCGTTTGAACCTGCGCTGTACGCGAAGGCCGGCATCAGCGCCACCTATGTGGGCCACCCGCTGGCGGACATGATTGCGCCCGATGCCGGGGATGACACAGCCCGCAAGGCGGCGCGCGCCGCCTTGCGCTTGCCGGCAGAGGCAACGATTGTGGCGTTGCTGCCGGGTAGCCGCCAATCGGAACTGCGTTATCTCGCCAACGCGTTTATTGGCGCAGCGCAGCGTCTGGTGGCGCAGCGGCCGGGCATCCACTTTGTGGTGCCGCTAGCCAGCACTGAGACCACAGCGTTATGGCATGCGGCGCAAACCGCAGCCGGAGGCGCTGCGCTCCCCATCACGCTGGCACAGCGCGCCTCGCACCAGGCGCTGGCCGCATGTGATGTAGCGCTGGTGGCAAGCGGCACCGCCACGCTGGAGGCCGCGCTGTTTCGCCGGCCGATGGTGATTGCCTACAACATGGCGCCGCTGTCGTGGGCGCTGATGCGGCGCATGCAGTACCAGCCGTGGGTGGGCCTGCCCAATATTTTGTGTGGCCAGTTTGTGGTGCCGGAATTTTTGCAGGAAGATGCCACCCCGGACAACCTGGCGCAGGCGCTTGCCAATCTGCTCGACGACGTGCCGCAACAGCAGCGCATATCCGGGCGTTTTGCTGCGCTGCACGCGCAATTGCGGCAGGACAATGCCAGCTGCGCCGCTGGCGCGGTGGATGCCCTGTTGCGGGCGTAGAATCTGATTCCATGCTGCCTGATTCCTCCACCAACGGTGAGTCGCTGCCCGCTGGCGGTGCGCCTGATTTGCTCACCGGCATCGACAAACAGGCGCGCAAAATAAAGCCCCTGCGCAAGCCGCCGCCGCTCCGGGGCCTGCTCATTTGCGGAGTCGATGAAGCCGGGCGCGGGCCGCTCGCAGGGCCGGTCTACGCCGCCGCCGTGGTGCTCAATCCGAAGCGCCCGATTCGCGGTCTCGACGACTCCAAAAAGCTGAGCGAAAAACAGCGTGAGCGCCTCGCGGTGCGGATCCAGACTGACGCGCTGGCGTTTGGCATTGCATCGGCTTCGGTCGAGGAGATTGACCAGATCAACATCTTGCAGGCATCCTTGCTGGCGATGCGGCGTGCGGTGGAGAAATTGCTGATAACCCCCGACGAAGTCTGGGTTGACGGCACCCATGTGCCACGGATTGATTACACCGTGCGCGCCATCATCAAGGGCGACGCGCTGGTGGCGGCGATATCGGCCGCATCGATCCTCGCCAAATCGGCGCGCGACCGCGAACTGGTGCAGATGGCCACGCAATATCCCGGCTATGGTTTCGAGCGTCACAAAGGCTACGCCACACAACTGCATTTGGCGCAGATCAAGGCACTCGGTGCCTGCCCGGCGCATCGCCGCAGCTTTGCGCCGGTGCGGCACATTTTGGGGCAATTGCTGTGAG
>JANOYK010000880.1:0-5242 GCA_031428855.1 Burkholderiales bacterium
CCAAAATGCTGGCTGTGCCGGTCAAATGCACCGGCACGCGCACTGACACGTTTTTGTCGGACTGTCATGGCCGCGCGCTCTCACTTGTGGGTGAAGTGGCGCTCGATGCAGATGGCAAGATTTTGGCGGTGCGCTGGGAAGACGAGATTGATCTGGGTGCCTACGCCGGGCCGTTTGGCGCGTTCATCGGCACCAACAATGTCTCGATCATGTGCGCCGGCGTGTACCACGCGGCTGCCGTGTTCGTGCGCTCGCGCCTGGCCTATACCAACACCACGCCAGTGTCGTCGTATCGCGGTGCGGGCCGCCCTGACATCGCCTATGCGCTGGAGCGCTTGATCGACCAGGCAGCGGTGGAGCACGGTTTTGACAAGCTCGAACTGCGCCGCAAAAACTTTATTCTGCCGTCCGAGATGCCGCACAAGACTGCCGCCGGGCAGACCTATGACTGCGGTGATTTTCCCGCCGTGCTTGACCATGCCGTCAAGACCGTTGACTGGAGCGGCTTTGCGGCGCGCCGCGCCGCGAGCGAGCAGGCCGGCAAGCTGCGCGGTATCGGTTTGGCTTCGTATATCGAGGCGGCCGCGGCGGGTGCGCAACCCAAGGATCAAACTGCGGCGCGCGTGGCGTCTGACGGCACCATCACGATTTACTGCATGGCCGGCGGGTCCGGGCAGGGCCACGAGACCACCTTTGTGACGATCTTTGCGGACGGTCTCGGCATTGACGGGGCATCGATTCAATATCGCGCCAGTGACCCCGCGTTTGTGATGGTCGGCAACGGCACCGGCGGTTCGCGCACGGCGGGCGGGCAGGGCAGCTCGTTCAAGCTGCTCGCGCAGGCGTTGATTGACAAAGCTACGCCGCACGCAGCGAGCGCACTCGGTGTGAACAGCGTGAGCTACGCCAACGGCGTGTTCAGCGGCGGCGGCAAGACGGTTGCACTGGCGGCGCTGGCGAAAAAAGTGGCACCGGCTGCGGGCGCATCCAGTGCGCAAACTGGTTCACATCCCGCCGCACATCCCTTCGACTGCGAAGCCGAAGGCAGCTTCGGTGCGACCTATCCGAATGGCTGTCACATTGCCGAGATTGAAATTGATCCCGACACTGGCGTGACCGAACTGGCGCGCTATGTGGCAGTGGATGACCTCGGCAACATTCTGCAGCCGGTGCTGGTTGAAGGCCAGGTGCATGGCGGCGTGGCGCAGGGCTGGGGCCAGATGTTTGGCGAACACGCGGTGTATGACCGCGAGTCGGGCCAGTTCCTCACGGCCAGCTTCATGGACTACCCGATGCCGCGTGCCGGTTGGCTGCCCAAGACTGCCAACTTTGACCGCATCCCGCATCCGGTGCCGACCGATAAAAATCTGCTCGGTGCCAAAGGCGTGGGCGAATCGGGCTGCTCCGGCTCACTGCCTGCGCTGATGAACGCGATGATGGACGCCGCGCGCAGTGCCGGTGTCAAGCAGCAGTTGCAAATGCCGGTGACGCCAGCCGTGCTGTGGCGTGCGCTCAAGGATGCGCGCGCCAAGGCGGCGTGACCACCCATGCGCAGATCAGCACCGGCCCATTTCTGCATCAAACAGGCATCATTCAAGCAATTTCATAGAGCAAGGAGAAACGATGTACGCATTTGAATATCAACGCGCCAGCTCCGTGGCGGACGCAGCCAGCTTGCTGGCAAAGAACCCCGAAGCCAAGATTTTGGCGGGCGGGCAAACCTATATCCCGACCCTGAAGGCGCGCTTGGCGCAGCCGTCGCACCTGGTCGATATTGCCCGCATCAAGGAATTGGGCGGCATCGAAGTCAAAGGCAACGTGGTGTCGATTGGCGCGATGACGCGCCACGCCGAAGTGGCGGAATCAGCCGCGGTGAAAAAAGCGATTCCGGCCCTCGCTGCCCTCGCCATCGAGATTGGTGATCTGCAAGTGCGCAACCGCGGCACGCTGGGCGGCTCAGTCGCCAACAATGACCCGGCGGCCGATTACCCGGCAGCGGTGCTCGCGCTTGGTGCAACCATCGTCACCAATAAACGCGAAATTGCAGCCGACGATTTTTTCCAAGGCATGTTCTCGACCGCGCTCGGTGACGGCGAGATCATCCTGCGGATCAACTTTCCGCTGCCAAAACGCGCGGCCTATTCCAAGTTCCATCACCCGGCGTCGGGCTATGCGATGGCCGGCGCGTTTGTCGCCGACACGGCAGGCGGCGTGCGCGTGGCCGTGACCGGTGCGGGTGCGTCAGGCGTGTTCCGCTGGAAAGAAGCCGAAGCTGCACTCACCAAAAATTTCACCGCCGCAGTGCTCGATAGCGTGGCCATCAAGGAGAGTGATTGCCTGGCCGATTTGCATGCGGGTGCCGACTATCGCGCGCATCTGGCCGGTGTAATGGCCAAGCGTGCTGTTAAACAAATCACTGGTTAAACCTGAACAGCGCAGAGAACCCACCATGAACAAAATCGAATTCACCATCAACGGCAAAAAAGTCACCAGCCAGGTCGAAGGCCGCACGCTGCTGGTTAACCTGATCCGCGACGAGCTCAAGCTCACCGGCACCCACGTCGGCTGTGACACCAGCCAGTGCGGCTGCTGCACGATTCATCTCGATGGCAAGGCCGTCAAATCCTGCGCCATGCTGGCCGCACAGGCCGACGGGGCCAACATCGTCACCATCGAAGGCATGGCCACCGGTGACAAATTGCATCCAGTGCAGCAAGCCTTTACCGAGTGTCACGGCCTGCAATGCGGCTTCTGCACCCCCGGCATGATTATGACGGCGGCCGGCATCCTCAAGGAAAACCCCAACCCGAGCGAAGCCGATATCGTCAAAGGGCTGGAAGGCAACCTGTGCCGCTGCACCGGTTACATCAACATCATCAAATCAGTGCAGCGCGCTGCGGAGTTGATGAAGGCCTGAGAGCCGCTCGCACCAAGGGTTTGAGGGTTTGGGCGAATTTTGCAGAATGGAATACGGGGCGCACGCAGCGCCCCGTATTTTTTGGGTCACAGTTTCGAGAGCACGAACCCGGCCGCAGCGACCGCGCCCACCAAGGCGATGAGGATGGCGATCAAGGTGCCGGTGCTGGCGTCACCCGGATGCGGACTTGCCGCCGGTGCGGTACCGGCTGCATCTGCTGCCGCGTCCGCAGCCGCCGTGGTGGTGCTGGTAGCCGCCACCGCCCCCGGATTACGCCGCGCCAATTCGGCGTTGAACTTGGTGAAAAATTCCCCCGCCATTTTTTGCGCGGTGGCATCGACCAGGCGCGAACCGATTTGCGCCAGCTTGCCACCGACGCTGGCTTTGGCGCTGTATTCGAGCAGCGTTGCCGCGCCCTGATCGGTCAATTTGACGCGCGCCTCACCCTTGCCAAAGCCCGCCACGCCGCCCTGGCCGTCAAAACGGATCATGTAGGACTCGGGGGCCACCACATCCATCAGGGTCAGCTTGGCCTTGAATTTGGCCTTGACCGGGCCAACGGCAGCGGTGACCTGGGTGGAAAATTCGGTGTCGCTGGTACGGGTCAACTCGTCGCAGCCAGTGATCGAGGCTTTGAGGATTTCTGGGTCGTTCAGAGCGTCCCAGGCGATCTGCCGCACCACAGGCAGGGTTTGGGAACCGGTCATTTCCATGCGAATTCTTTCGTAGTGAGAGGCGGGAAGGGCGCTATTGTGCCTGATGCCGGGGCTGACCGGACGGCTTGGCGCGAAAATCGGGAGAAGATTGCGCATCATCGGAATATCCCCTATAATCAAAGGCTTTCCTGCGTCAATGTTGCATTTGAAGACACTGGCGCTTTTACCCACGTAACCCTTACACTCCTCGTCAGGACTGATCTAGATGCCGAGCATTCGCCTCAAAGAGAACGAGCCGTTCGAAGCTGCCATGCGCCGTTTCAAGCGCACGATTGAAAAAACCGGTCTGTTGACCGAATTGCGCGCACGTGAGTTTTACGAAAAGCCCACGTCCGAGCGCAAGCGCAAGCTGGCCGCCGCTGTGAAGCGCACCTACAAGCGCCTCAAAAGCCAGCAACTGCCGCCCAAGCTTTACTGACCGGCCGGATCGATGCAAAAAGCCGCGGGCGTTAGCGCTACGCGGCTTTTTTTGTTTGTATTTCCCGCTTGCCTATTGCGCAATCAAAGCGCCCCAGAACATTGAACACCGGAGCCTCACATGACCCTCAAGGAACGCATCACCGAAGACATGAAAAACGCCATGCGCGCCAAACACGCCCAGCGTCTGTCGGCGATTCGCATGTTGCTGGCGGCCATGAAGCAGATTGAAGTCGATAAACGGATCGAGCTGACCGACACCGACGTGATTAGCATTACCGAAAAAGAAATCAAGAAGCGCCGCGAGTCAATCACCCAGTATCAGGCTGCCAAACGCGATGATCTGGCGGCCAATGAGCAGTTTGAGGTCGATGTGTTGTCCGCTTATCTGCCGGCCCAAGCCGATGAAGCAGAGGTCGATGCTGTGATCGCGCAAGCGGTGGCCGAAGCCGGTGCCAGCGGCCCGCAAGCGATGGGCAAGGTGATGGCCGCAGTGAAAGCGAAACTGGCCGGGAGGGCGGACATGACCCGCGTGTCAGTGCGCGTCAAGGCGCTGCTGGTACCCTAAGTCAACTCCCCATCAGGCCGGGTCCATCAGCGGTCATCAGACGGCTGATGACTGGCTGCCAGGCGGGTGGGGGGCGCTACTGCGGCGCGCCGGCTTTTTCAAGGCCGCTAATTTTGCTGCCGGCCTTGATGTTTTTGGCTTTAAACCACCCCAGATTCATTTCCAGCGCATAGCGCGCCGCCGCAGCGCTGCAGTGGCTGTTCTCGGTCTGCGGTTGCATGTTTTCAATGTTGAGGATCACACCGGCTTCGTCGATGAACGCGACCGACAGTGGCAGCAGGGTGTTCTTCATCCACATGCATTGTTTTTCGCGATCCGGGAAGACAAACAGCATGCCTTCGTTGGGGGCCATTTTTTCGCGCATCATCAGGCCCTGCATGCGGGTTGAATATTCGCTGGCGACTTCGGCCTTGACCAAATACATGCCGCTTTGCAATTGCACTGAGGGCAGTGGCGGCTGACCACCGGGGGTTTGGGCCTGCGCCGACAGCGCGATCAGCAGGACAGCCAAATTGAGAAATAGACGCATGGGTCAGTGTGGGGCGTGTCTGAGTGGGAATAAAGCCGGGCATCTGCCCGGCTTTTTCATCCATTACTTGGTGGCTGCTGCCTTCTTCTTTTTGG
>JANOYK010000881.1:0-9339 GCA_031428855.1 Burkholderiales bacterium
TCGTGAAACCACTTGTAAAACGGCGCGCCGGATTCATCCAGCGTTTTGGTGAAAGGCTTGTGCCACACCAGATTTTCGCGCGCGAGCCGCGCCCAAAAGCCTTCATAATCGCGCTCGGCCTCGCCGTACAGCGCGCGGTAGGCGTCCATGCCCGAGATCGCCGCATCCTTCATCAACAGCGGCGGCGGATTGAAAACGCGATGTTCGTGCGATATGGATTCAATGTTAGACATGATGGTGAGCGTTCATAGAACTGGCATTGAATGGAGCGGCGTGACCTCGCGGGTAACAGCGCAGGCGGCAGCGTATCTGGTGCAGCGTGACTGCGGACTTCTTCAAGCACTAACAGTAGTTTTACGGACTTACAAGATTCTTACAAATGGCGTGACAAATTTCACATACTTCTCCGCTGCGGCGCAGCAATCCCCCCCCGCACCGCCTTCTTGCCGTTCCCTGCCTGCTTCTTTCTGCCAATTCGAGGTGTCCGCATGACTGCTGTCAGCATTCCCTTCATCCGTCAATTCGATCCCGCCTACGGCGCGCTTGCGCCCGTAACGCCACTGATACGCCGCCTGGTGGCCCCCAACAAAAGCGCCTTCACTGCCTGGGGCAGCGGCACCTATGTGGTCGGGCGCGGCGCAGTCGCGGTGATTGATCCGGGGCCGGATGACGCAGCGCACATCGACACGCTGCTCACGCAGTTGGGCGGCGAGCGCATCACGCATATCGTGGTCACGCACACCCACCTCGATCACTCGCCCGGCGCGCGCGTGCTGCAGGCGCGCCTGCGCGCGGCGGGCGCGCCGGCGGCCCCGATCGTTGGCTGCGCGCCGCATGCACGGCTGGGGCCGAACGATGAGCCGGTCGAAGAAGGCGGCGATTTTGAACACCAGCCCGATACCGAGTTGCGCGATGGTGATGCCGTCAAAGGTGGCGGCTGGACCCTCACCGCCGTGCATACGCCCGGGCACACCTCCAATCACCTTTGCTATGCGCTGGCCGAAGAGCGCGCGCTGTTCTCGGGCGACCATGTGATGGGCTGGTCTACCACCGTGGTGTCGCCGCCGGACGGCGACATGGCGCACTACATCGCCTCATGCCGCAAGCTGCTGGCGCGCAACGATGCGGTGCTGTACCCGACGCACGGTGCGCCGATTACCGCGCCTGCGGTGTTCATCACACAATTGATTGCGCACCGGCTGGAGCGCGAAGCGCAGATTGTGGCGTGTGTGCGCGACGGACTGAGTGACATTCCGGCGATGGTGGCGCGGCTCTATGCCGATGTTGATGTGCGCCTGCATGGCGCAGCCGGGCGCTCGGTGCAGGCCCATCTGATCGCGCTGGAGAACGATGGCCGTGTCGCACAGGCGGCGGGCCGTTACTGTATGGCTTGAACCGCAGGGCTTAAACAGCCAGCGTGAATTGAACAAAAAGGCCCAAGAGCGGTTCTGGGAGCCACTCTTGGGCCGGGTCTCCTCACCCATAAACGGCTGACAGCTTACGCTGCCTTGCGCTCCGCCTCCTTCTTGGCATCAAAGAACTGCTCGTCCTCGGTCGAGCCATGCAACGCCGTGGTCGAGGCGTTGACCCCCTGCACTGCCTGCGTGATGGCGTCGAAATAACCGGTGCCAACCTCTCGCTGGTGCTTGACCGCAGTGAAGCCCTTCTCTGCCGCCGCAAATTCCTTTTGCTGCAACTCGACAAACGCGCTCATATTGTTGCGCGCGTAGCCGTAGGCCAACTCAAACATCGAGTAGTTGAGCGCGTGGAAACCGGCCAGGGTGATGAACTGGAATTTGTAGCCCATTGCGCCCAGCTCGCGCTGGAATTTGGCGATGGTGGCGTCGTCCAGATTGCGCTTCCAGTTGAACGAGGGTGAGCAGTTGTAGGCCAGCATCTTGCCGGGGAATTTCTTCTGGATGCCTTCGGCGAAGCGGCGCGCAAATTCGAGGTCGGGGGTGCCGGTTTCACACCACACCATGTCGGCGTATTGCGCGTAAGACAGACCGCGTGACAGCGCCTGATCGAAGCCCTTGCGGGTGCGGTAAAAGCCTTCCTGGGTGCGCTCGCCGGTGATGAACTCGCGATCGCGCTCGTCGCAGTCGGAGGTCACCAGGTCGGCCGCTTCGGCGTCGGTGCGCGCCAGCAATACCGTCGGCACGCCCATCAGGTCGGCCGCCATGCGCGCGGCTTTGAGTTTGTCCACCGCCTCCTGCGTTGGCACCAGCACCTTGCCGCCCATGTGGCCGCATTTCTTGACCGACGCCAACTGGTCTTCGAAGTGGACGCCAGCCGCCCCGGCCTCGATCATCGACTTCATCAACTCATGGGCGTTGAGCACGCCGCCAAACCCGGCCTCGGCATCAGCCACAATCGGGGCCATGAAGTCGATGTTGCCGGCGCCGTTGTCAACATTTTCCATGTGCTGGATTTGATCGGCGCGCATCAGGGCGTTGTTGATGCGCTTGACCACGGTCGGCACCGAGGTGGTGGCATAGAGCGACTGATCTGGATACATCGAGAGTGAATCGTTGGCGTCAGCCGCGACCTGCCAGCCAGACAGATACACGGCCGGCACGCCAGCCTTGACCTGCTGCATTGCCTGGTTGCCGGTGAGCGCGCCGAGCGAATTGACGAACGGGCGCTCATTGCACATTTTCCACAGCTTCTCGGCACCGGATTTGGCCAGGCTGTGCTCGACCTTCACGCTGCCGCGCAGGCGATAGACATCGGCGGCACTGTAATCGCGGCTGATGCCCTTCCAGCGCGGATTGTTGTTCCAGTCTTCCTGGATTTTTGCGATTTCGAGGTCACGGCTTGTCATGGTGCTACTCCTTCAGTGTGGGCAGATGGATAAGGTAAGAACGGTCGCCCCACAGGCCCGCTTATCTGGGCTTTTTTGCTGGGCTTTTTTGGATCCACCCGGAGGCAATGCGAGGCAACTTGAAGCACATGTTGCAGACCAACATGCCGCTGCGCAACAAATTTATCGACCTGTAGCACTTACTTAACAAGCAATTGTTTTAATTGATTATTTAAAAACATTATTGATTTTAGTCAAGATTAAATAAGGACTTAAATCATGCAACGCAGCAATCAATATAATCCTCCCTGCCGCATCCACGCCATCTGTTTGAAACCATAGTGAAAAAATCCGGTGCTAGAATCCGCGCTCCTTTTTCCCTTTCCAGCGCGCACCTGCCCATGACCGACTCAGCCCCCAAAAAAATGCGTCCGATCCCGCGCTTTATTTTTGCCAGCCGCTGGCTGCAATTTCCGCTCTACCTCGGGCTGATCCTGGCCCAATGCGTCTATGTATTTCACTTTTGGGTCGAGTTGAGCGACCTGATCGGCGCGGCGCTCGGCAATGAAGCGGCGCTCAAACACATCCTCGACGCAGTGGCGGTCGAAGGCGCGCCGCGCCCAACCAAACTCAACGAAACCACCATCATGCTGGTGGTGCTCGGTCTGATCGACGTGGTGATGATCTCGAACCTGCTCATTATGGTGATCGTCGGCGGCTACGAGACCTTTGTGTCACGCATGGATCTGGAGAGCCACCCGGATCAGCCCGAATGGCTGTCGCATGTCAATGCCAGCGTGCTCAAGGTCAAACTCGCCACCGCCATCATCGGCATTTCGTCGATTCACCTGCTCAAAACCTTCATCAACGCCAAGGCTTACGACGAGAAAACGCTGATGTACCAGACCCTGATCCACGTCACCTTCCTGGTGTCGGCCATCGCGATTGCGATTACCGACTACATCATGGAAAAGGCGACTACCGAAGCACGCGGACACGCAGCCAAGGATCACTGAAGCCGCCGATGCAGAGAGGCTGGAACGTGAGGCTTGTCACGGCCTGCGCATCCATGCCGGCGGCAGAACAGCAGCAGAACAGCAGCAGCATAACGGCAGCACTGCAGAAGGCTGCCAATCAAAGCAGGCTGATGAGGTCGCTGACCAGCAGCGCACACAGGCCGGTAGCTGAAATCAGTCCGACCCAGTTGTCCCGGCCGTCGTCAAACCGGTCTGGCAGACTAGGACGGGCGGGGACATCGAACAGGCCGAACCGGATAAACAGATCGAACCGGTTAAACAGGGTTTGCATGGCGGACTCCGGAGGCACTGGGGAAAACACCTGGGAAAAACAGGCGGCGCACTGGGTTTAAGTACACTGTATTTCCGAACAGTACATGGATTTCTGTGCCATGTAAAGCGCTTTTTTACATCGCGCCGGGCGGCGCGGCCCCGTCAAAACGGCATTTTGAAGCCGGGCGGCATCTGCATCCCGGACGAGACTGACGCGCGCTTCTCTTCCGAAATTTTTTCCGCCTTGCGCACCGCGTCGTTGACGGCGGCGGCGACCAGGTCTTCAAGCATGTCCTTGTCGTCGGCCAGCAGCGAGAGGTCAATCGCCACCCGCTTGACCATCATCTTGCCGTTCATCTGCACTTTGACCAGACCGGCGCCGGACTGGCCTTCCACCTCTATGGCGGCAAGCTCTTCTTCGATCTTGCCCATTTGCTGCTGCATGCGTTCCTGCATTGCTTGCGCCTGCTTCATCAAGCCGGCGAGTTGGCCTTTGTTAATCATGGAATGCTCCGCTGCGTAAAGTTGAAAAACTGACTTGGCTACCGTCAAATAACTACTTCGACGGTGAATTCGATTCAATGTTGACGGCGCGCGCGCCGGTCTTGGCCATCAGGTCGCGCACAAACGGATCGCCCAGGATCGCCGCTTCGGCCGCCTGCTGCCGCACGTCCTGCTGTTTTTCCTCAATCGCGGCAATCGACTCGCCGTTGAGGCCGCCGACACCGACTGCCAGCCGCACCGGGCGGCCCAGGTACTGCTCAATCGCGCCGCGCAGTTTTTCCTGCATCGGCTTGTCGGCGGCCAGCTTGTCGCTGCCGACGCGCAACGCGAATACATCTTTCTCGAACGACGCCATTTCGCTCTTGGCAGCCCAGGCACGCACGAAGCCGGTCAGCGGCAGGCGCGCGATCAAGGCGGCCCAATCGCCATCAAAGGTACCGCCCGAGGTGGCGGCGTCACCTGGCCTCGCCGGGATTGGTGCAGACGATGCCGCCGAAACCCTTGGTGCAGGCGGCTCTGGCGGCATAGATGCCATGTGATCCGCTCCAGCAGCGGTTCTTGGCGCTGCAGCTGGTGCAATTCGCGCAGCGGCGGGAGCGGGAGCGGCCGCGCGCGGCATGCTGCGTGCTGCCCCGCCCGCCTGCGCCTCACCCTCGCCAGGCCGGCCAGCCGTACCCGCATCCGCCGCGCCCGCCGGACGGAACGCCAGCATGCGCAGCAGCGTCATGGTGAAACCGGTTGCTTCATCGGGCGCATACGGCAAATCGTTCTTGCCGTGAATCGCGATCTGATAATGCAGTTGCGTCTCTTCGGCCGACAGCGCGCGCGCCAGGCGCAGCACATCGTCACGCTCGGGCGCATCCTCGGCAATCGCCTGCGGTGCGGTCTGCGCGACCGCAATTTTCGACAGCAGCGTCGCCAATTCTCCGAGCGCGCCGGCAAACGACAGACTGCGCGTGGTCATCTCATCGGTCACCGCCAGCATCGCTGCCGCGTCGTGCGCCACCAGTGCGTCGAGCACGCGCACGAGGTAGGTGGTATCAATCGTGCCGAGCATGCCGCGCACCGCTTCTTCGCTCACATGGCCGGCGCTGTAGGCAATCGCCTGATCGGTCAAAGAGAGCGCATCGCGCATGCTGCCGGCCGCGCCCTGTGCGATCAGGCGCAGGCCGGGTTTTTCAAAGGCGATCTTTTCCTCGTTCAGCACCCGTTCGAGGTGACTGACGATCTGCGGCTGCGGCATCTGCTTGAGGTTGAACTGTAAGCAGCGCGACAGCACCGTCACCGGAATTTTCTGCGGGTCGGTGGTGGCGGGGATGAATTTGACATGCTCGGGCGGCTCTTCAAGCGTCTTCAACATCGCGTTAAACGCGGTGTTGGTGAGCATGTGAACCTCGTCGATCATCAGCACCTTGTAGCGCGTCGCGTCCATCTTGTAGGGCGCTGACTCGAGAATCTGCGTCATCTCGTCGACACCCCGGTTCGAGGCCGCGTCCATCTCGATGTAGTCGATAAAGCGGCCCTGGTCGATCGCGCTGCAGGTGGGGCAGACACCGCACGGCGCAGCCGACACGCCGTTGTCGCAGTTAAGCGCCTTGGCGAGGATGCGTGCGATGGTGGTCTTGCCGACGCCGCGGGTGCCGGTGAACAGCCAGGCGTGGTGCAGGCGATTTTCGGTCAGCGCGTGGGTCAACGCCTTGACCACGTGCTCTTGCCCCACCAAAGTCTCAAACGACTTCGGACGGTATTTGCGGGCAAGGACGAGGTAAGACATCAAAGGAGGGAAAGAGTTGGCGAGCCTGAACTCCGGCACTGATGGTATTCGGTTATGGCTGCTTCGTTCCCGACCTGACCAGATTCCCGAGCCGCCATGCGAAGGGGCCCGCCGGGAAGAATTGTAGCAGTCACCCCGGCAGTGACCCCGGCAGTGGCCCCGGCAGTGACCCCGGCAGTGACCTTTTATCCGACGCGCTGCGCCACCATCTGCAACGCACCACGCCGCATGCCGCCCGCGCGCCTGACTCACGCAGCGATGCCCGCGCCTTCGTCCCAAAAACGCCGTCGATGGGTTTCATACAATTTCCACCGCACCACCGGAACCTGCGCAACCACTTCCAGCGGCATTGAGTAAGTAGGCTTCCACCACACTCACACAGCGAATAGTTGCGCCAGTTCCTCCTCCCGCAGGCTCATTGCCTTCGACGGCCTCGACCCGCTCGTCGCGAAAGGCAATCTCGAACACGTTGGTGCGCAGGCGCGAGATGGAAACGCCATTGCGGATGTGCGCTGTCTCGTTGCCCACATGGAGCGAATGCAGCAGTTCGTCAGTCGGCATGATGCGGCCAAAGGCAAACGCGAGCTTGATGCGCATCTGCTCATCCGCCTCCTGCGCGCCAAGACCGGCCGCCATCTGTTCCTCGCGTGACACCAGCCCGTAATTGCCGCGAAACAGGTACTCCGATTGCGCCTCCACCTGGCCGCGCGAACCGATCAGCAAAGGCCGCACCCCAGTGTTGCGCGGATGGTCCGGCACGATCATCCCCTGCTTGTCGAGCATTTGCAAAACCGGAAACTCCGCATGTCTGCAGGCATGGCCATTCTGAATCGCCAGGTCAGAGAGCAGAATGGCGTTGGGGCCGGTCTCATGTTCAACCCGGTCCGTCTCAGTCGAGACGATCAACCCGAGCCGGAGCAAATGCTTGACGGCATCGACCGGGCAGCCGCACAAATCCGCACTTCGGCATCCGGGGCCTCGACCCAGAAAATACCGGGGCTGACATTGATGCGCCTCAGAGCAGTCATGGTGCGAGTCTCGCAATAGTCCAGGAGGCGCCGTCCTGGCGGCGGGCAAAGGCAATCCGGTCATGCAGCCGGTCGGCACGTCCCTGCCAAAACTCGAACCAGGCGGGAATCAAACGGTAGCCGCCCCAGTGCGGCGGACGCGGCGGCACCGAGCCATAGCGGGCATCGGCGTCCATGAAGCGGCGCTCCAGCCATTCGCGGCTGGCGATCGGCTGGCTCTGTGGCGAAGCCCACGCGCCGATGCGCGCCTTGACCGGGCGGGTGGCGAAGTAAGCGTCCGATTCGGCAGCAGCGATTTTTTCGATGCGGCCTTCGACGCGCACCTCACGCTCCAGCTCGATCCAGTGAAACAACAGCGCCGCGTGGGGGTTGGCCGCCATTTCACGCCCTTTGCGGCTGTCGTAATTGGTGAAGAACACCAAGCCTTCGGCGTCCACTCCCTTGAGCAGCACAATGCGCGCAGACGGGCGCGCCGCCGCGCCGCTGCCGTCCACGGTCGCAAGCGACATCGCATTGGGCTCGGCACAGCCGCCGCTGATCGCCTCGTCAAGCCAGCGCCCGAACTGTGCGAACGGTTCGCGCGCCACCGCAGATTGATCGAGCGCAGCGAGCGTGTAGTCGCGGCGCATCGCTGCGAGATCGGACTTACCGGCGGACTTATCGGCGGACTTACCGGCGGGCTTGCCGGCGGGCTTGCCGTCGAATTTTCCGGCGGGTGTGTCAGCGAGTTCTTCGGCGGGTTTGTCAGGCTTGTCAGACATGGCAGCAGTTTGTTGAGAAGGTGAAATTGATTCTAGCAGTCAGCCCAGCCCCGGCACCGCACCGGCTTCACGCCGCAGACGCGCCTGATTCACCGGCACCGTTTGTGCCAGCCTGCGTGACAAGCGAAACAGCCGGGTCACTAGATTTTGTACCCGGAAAACCGGGTGTCACTAGGTCTCGTCACCCCCCTTCGCGGCAGGTACAGCCAAAAAAACCTGTTGTCAGAGGGAAACTCGCGTGAAAAAATTCCGGTTTCCCTCTAAAAAAATGTTGACAAGGCATGAAAGAATGTGCATCCTTCGCGCTGTCACTCTTACAAACATGGTTTTTCCCTCTGGGAGCGCTGGTTTGTCAGAGTGGCGGGAGATGCAAAATCGGTGCGGGGGTGAAAGGTGCGGCTGATAAGGCGGCTTTGAAACTCCGAAGTAATGCGACGGTTTTGCGGCTCTTACTTCAATCCACATCAATGAAGGAGTAACTACCATGGCAGCAAAGAAACCCGCAAAGAAAGCCGCAAAGAAGGCCGCTAAGAAACCAGCCAAAAAGGCTGCGAAGAAAGCGGCGAAAAAGCCTGCGAAAAAAGCCGCGAAAAAGCCTGCGAAAAAGAAAGTTGCGAGAAAGCCCAACGCAGCGTTCATGCGTCCTGTAACGGTGTCGGCACTGCTGGCAGCGGTTATTGGCGACAAGGCAATTCCGCGCACCGAAGTGACCAGCAAGATTTGGGCTTACATCAAGAAGTTCAATCTGCAGGACAAAATCAACCGTCGCATGATTAATGCCGACGACAAGTTGAAAGCGGTGTTCGGCGGCAAGAAACAAGTCTCGATGTTCGAGATGACCAAACTGGTGAGCAATCACCTCAAGTAATCCGCAAGGATTGGCTTGAACTAAAAGCCCGCGTCGCAAGACGCGGGCTTTTTTTATGCGCCATCAGCGCATCCGCAGTTCACACGGCCGGCTGAACCGCCTCACTTACATATCAAGCAGGGCAAGCTTGTGCCGCTATTCGCCCACCGCGCCGGCAACCGCATGGCGGTGCCGCGCCAGCATTTTTTGATCGTCGCACGCGGCAGCCGCCATCGCGCTGAGGTCAAAGCGTTTGCTGCGTGGGTACTGGTCGAAGCCAAGCGCGACTGAGCCGCCCTAGCCAACATTGATGCCCGCATCTGGCCCTATGCC
>JANOYK010000882.1:0-4724 GCA_031428855.1 Burkholderiales bacterium
GCTGTCCGGGTCGGGCAGCGAAACACAGGGTGTGGTGCTGACGCATCAGGTGCGCATGCTCGACTGGAGCAGCCGTTCGCCGCGCTTTATCGAGACCTTGCCGGACTTTGTGGTCGATGACGCGCTGGCGCGTTTGGGGGCGTTGCTCGAATAGTTTCCCGCCGGCATCTCGCCGTTCACGTCTGTTGATCTGCATCAACACGCCCCCTGCCGATGCGCCGATGATGATGTCTCCGTTGCCTATTTTTGAAGGAGACTCACATGAGCGATAAACAATTGCGGCAGGATGTGCTCGACGAGCTGGAGTTTGAACCGAGTGTCGATGCCACCAACATCGGTGTCACGGTAGACAAGGGCATCGTCACGCTTACCGGCCATGTGCCAACGTTTTGGCAAAAGACCTCTGCCGAGCGCACCGTGTGGCGCGTCAAGGGCGTGAAGGCGATTGCGCAGGAAATTGAAGTGCGCTTTGCCAATGGCAAGAAAGACGCTGACGACCAGATCGCCGAGCGCGCGGTGCAAATTCTGTCGTGGGATACCTCGGTGCCAAAGAACGCGGTGCGTATCAAGGTGCAGCATGGCTGGGTCACGCTGGAGGGCGAAGTCAACTGGCAGTTTCAGCGTCAGGCGGCCGAGACCGATATCCGCAAGCTGACCGGCGTGATGGGCGTGAGCAACAACATCACGATCAAGTCTGCGGTGCAGGTGCCCGATGTGCGCAAGCGGATTGAGGATGCGCTGCGCCGCCGGGCTGAGGTAGAAGCGCACAACATCACCGTCAACGTCGGCGGCAATGGTGCCATCACGCTCGAAGGCAAAGTGGACAACTGGGACGAGCGCCGCGCGGTGGAGCATGCGGCGTGGTCTGCGCCCGGCGTGCGCTCGGTGGAGGACCGCATCACGATTGGCTGATGTGTTGCGCGCGCCTTGCACGCGCCTTGACCGGCGCGGGCGTGGCGAGCCTGCTGTTGTTTCAACCGGAGCGGGTTGATGTCAGACATCTATGGTTTTGATGCCTTCGCCCCGAAGGAAATTGCGGCACGCGTCGCCACCACCGGCGTTGCCAAGGCGCGCCTGCCGCTGCTCTCGATGCTGATGCTCAGCGTGCTGGCGGGCGCGTTCATCGGGTTGGGCGCGCTCTATTTTGTGATCGTGCGCGCCGATGCGAGCCTGGGTTTTGCCGCTCGCCATGCTGTTGCAGTATTTCGATCAGGTCGGTACGGGGGTTCACACCATTACGTGGGCCGGTTTTGTTGGCAATCTGGTGCCGGTGATCCTCGGCAATATTCTCGGCGGCAGCGTGCTGGTCGGGCTGGTGTATCACGTGATTTATCGGCGTGTACCGGGCGCCGCTGGTGAGACTGGCGACGCTGCGGCGGCGTCTGCCCCAAGTGCGGCAGCAGGCAGCGATGCCACTGGGTTCAACACCGCAAAACACAGCAGTGCCAGCAGCGCCAACAGCGCCGCGAGCGCGAATGCCCACTGCGGTGACAGCAGCCACAAGCCGCCGGCCAGCAGCGAGGCGGGCAGGTAGATTGCGCCGGTCACGAAGTGGTACAGGCCCACGGCGCTGGCGCGGCGCTCCGCTTCGAGGTCGGCGATGAAGGCCTTGGTCTGCGCTTCTTCGATGGCGTAGAAGATGCCGTAGACCGCGAACAGCGTGACGATGGCGGCGGCGCTGTCGATGAACATCAACGCAATGTTGATCCCCGCGTAAAGGGCATAACCGAGCATCACGATAGAGCTGCGCCCGATCCAGTCGCCCAGCCGGCCAGCGAGTGGCGCGGCAATCACGCAGGTGATGTTGAAGAGGGCGTACAGCAGCACCACTTGCTTCACGTCAAAGCCGGTTTGATGCGCCTTGAGCAACAGGAAGCCGAGGCTGTAATAGGCCAGTGCGAAAATGCCGGCCGGCAGCAGGAAGCGCTTGAAGCCGGGGCTGAGCTGGTGCCAGTTATGGATCGGGCTCTCGGGTTCGCGCCGGATGCCCGGCCGGTCGTCGATCCGCGTCAACACGATCACCGCCAGCAGCGCGGGAACGAAGGCGGCCCAGAACAGCGTGCGGTAGCCAGCCTCGGTCTCGCCGGCCCACGACAGCAGTGCGTAAGCCAGCAGCGGGCCGAGCACAGCACCGGCCTTGTCGATTGCCTTATGCACGCCAAACGAGTAACCGCGCGTGGCCGGATCGGCCAGCGCCGCCAGCCAGGCGTCGCGCGGCGGGCCGCGAAAGCCCTTGCCCAGGCGTTCGATGACACGGAACAGGGCCAGACCGGTAATCGACGCCGACACCAGCAGGATGGTTTTGGCGGCGGTCGAGAAGCCGTAGCCGGCCAGCGCGAATAGTTTGCGCTTGCCGCTGCGGTCAGAGAGCCGCCCGGCCAGGTAGTTCAAGGACGAGGCCGAGAAGTCAGCCAGCCCTTCGATCAGGCCGAGCAGCGCAGCCGAGGCCCCGGCGGCGGTGGTAAAGAACACCGCGAAAACCGAGAAGATCATCTCCGAGCTTAGATCGGTCAGAAAACTGACCAAGCCGAGCTTGAGGATGTCAGGGTGCAGGGGCTTGCGGGGTGCTTTCATCAATCGCTTTCGTCCGCATGCACCATTTGCGCGGCGCTATCCGCACTGCCTGCGCCGCAGATCGTCAACGCAAGGTCTTCAACGCAAGGCGTTGCGCGCCAGATAGGCGGCATCAAGCCGCTCGCGCGCGGCATCAAGTGCGCGGCTGAGTTGGCGCTGCCGCTCCCAGTAGTCATCGCTCATGCGGGTGCGGCCGGGTTTTTTGTAAAGGCCCAGTCGCTCCCCCGGCAATGGCTCCACCCCCGCTGCTGCTGCGGCTTTGGCCGCTTCGAGGGCCAGCGTGGCGGCCTTGATCCCGGCCTCCACCGCGTCCATCGATTCGAGGCGTTTGACGATGGCGCGCTCCTGCGCCTGCTCGCGCTGCAATTTGGCGCGCTGCTCTGATTCAATCAGTTTCGGTGAGGCCGGCGGCGGCGGCAATACTTCGAGCAGCTTGCCCTGGGTTATCACTTCGCCGCTGTACACAATCCGGCCATCGGGCATGCGGTATTTGTAAACGTCGCGCGCGCTGACGGTGTTGAGCGTCAGCGCCAGCAACCCACATCCGAGCATTGGGTACGCGATATGGAGCATGCTTGACTCCCGATTCCGGCTGGCCCTCGCATCGAGAAGAGTTCGATGCGAGGGCCAGACTTTAACACCGGTTCAGTGCGTCAGTTCTTCAAGCGGGCGGCGCGGTGTGTGCTCCACCGCTTCGCCCCGGCCGACGCGAATCAATAGTTGTGGATACGGCCCGGTTTGCAACAGATCGCGCAACTGCGGGCGCAGCGTTGGCACCTCAATCGGCTGGTTCAGATGCGACGCGTCATAGCCTTCGAGCTTGGCTTGCAGCAGCACCCGCTGCAGCGACTGGCCGGCGAACAGCCAGGCCGGTGCGTTGTCTTGTGTGGTCGAGAAGCACAGCAGCAGCGGCGAGCCGGCTGCGAGCGCGGCATCGTGCGCGGCTTTGCCATCACCCACATCAAAGGTGCGGATCACCATCGCCGTGATCGGTGTTTCAAAATCCATCAGCTTGGGCACACCGAGCGCGTAGGCGGGCATGCCGTCACGCGCGCGCTGCGGGTGAATCCAGGCCGCCAGCTCGCGGCGGAAGCGTGCATCGGCAAACTGGATGCGGTCGGCCTCGGCAATCAAACTGGCCACACGTCCGCGCTCCTTGCCGTCCGTCACCGCTTTGACGGCGACGCCTTCACTCGCGCCTTCGGCGCACAAACTTGCCACCACGCTATCAGGCAGCGGAATCGGGCCAAACGGTGTGCGGTTGGTGGCGCGCCGGGTGATGGCGGGGAACAAATGCGCGAGGCCGTTGCCTGCCGTGCGGTCCGCTGTGTGTCCCGCTTTGCTACCCTCAGCCAGACGCACCCGCGCGATCAGATCAGGGTCAGCCTCGGTGGGGAACAAGCTGATGTTGAACCACACGCCAAAATGCGCCAACGCCGAGCGCAGATTGAACAGCGCTGCGCCGCAACTGATGATGAGTTCGCGGTCATACGGGTCGGCCACTGGCAGGCTGCGGGTGCGGTCGGCCAACAGTTCGATGGTGTCGCCGTTGACCAGAAAGCGCCACGGCTGCGAGTTGTGGCTTGATGGTGCCAGCGCTGCGTAGCGCAACCCAAACCATGCTTTAGCGGCGAGCGGTGCGGCGCGCGGAAAGTCTTGCTCATTCACGTCCCATGCAGTGCTGGGTGCGGTTTTCATGTCCATGTGGCCTCCGGTGTGGTGAGGGATTGCTGAAAGAAAAATGCGGGTTCAACGCGGATTCAATGCCGCATCAATGCGACATCAGCACCGGCACCGTCATGCTGCGCATGATGGTGCGGGTGGCACCGCCGAACACCCACTCGCGCGCGCGGGTGTGGCCGTAAGCGCCCATCACCAGCAGATCGACATTGAGATCGGCGATGCGCGAGAGCAACTCTTCGCCGACATTGACGACCGCGCCCGGGTCGGCGCGCACCTCAACATTGATATCGTGATGTGCGAGATAAGTAGCCAGATCAGCACCGGGCAGATCGCCGTGGGCGATACCGTCGTTCACCGGGTTGACGGCCATCACGATCACGCGCGCGGCTTTTTTGAGCAGGGGCAGCGCGTCGTAGACCGCGCGGCAGGCTTCACGGTTGCCGTTCCACGCGATCAGCACGATTTTG
>JANOYK010000883.1:0-2542 GCA_031428855.1 Burkholderiales bacterium
GTGGTGGCAGGAGGCCGAGACCAATCAGGTGCTGCCGCTCGACGACCGCTTCGGCCCGCGCTTTTCGGAAAACGCCACGCGCTATCACGGGCCGCGCAAGCGCTTCGTGTTCCATCGCGGCATGGGGCATTTGCCGACCGATGTCGCGCCTGATGTACGCAGCCGCAGTTACCGAATTGAGGCCGATGTGCGGCTTGATGCCGCAGCCAGCATCAATGCCAACGCGAACGCCGATTCCACGGACCCTGCGACTGCGAACCCCAGTTCCAAAGCTGATGCTGGCGGTGCAATGAGTAGCAGTAGCAACGGCGTGTTGATCGCCCACGGCGACATGACCAGCGGCTACACGCTCTATGTGAAGGACGGCCACCTCGTGCATGACCTCAACGTCGGCGGCCATCACGCGGTGTTGACTTCTGCATCCCCGCTCTCGCCGGGCAATCACACCCTCGGCGTGATCGTGCGGCGCGGCCCCACGCGGCCCGCAAGCAGCGTGTTGCCACCAGCGGCAGCGGTCAAGATGGGGCCGATTCCCGGTGCGGCCGAAATCCGTTTGACCGTCGATGGTGTCGCACTCACCGATGTGCTCGCCACCGCCAATGGCAAGCCGGTCGCATGCGAGAACGGCGTGCTGCCGACGCCCATGGGCTTCGCGACGCTGATCTCGTGGTCAGGCCTTGACATCGGCCGCGACCGCGGCAGTCCGGTCGGTGATTACGCTGCGCCGTTCGCTTTCACCGGCTTGTTGCGCAAGGTGACGGTGGTGATGGATGATGACCAGCAGCTTGATGGTGATGCGGTCGGGCGTGCCGAAATGGCGCGGCAGTAAAGCGGCAGTGAGGCAAATGGACAGCCGAATGGCCGAGCAGCAATACTCGGCGCTTCACCCCGGCTTGGGTGGAATGCGCAGTCAGATCAGACCAACACTTCCAGCCCTCGGCGCTCGATCACCGACAGCAAGCGCAATGCCGCGCCGCTTGGCGTCTTCTCGCCGTTCTCCCACTTCTGAACTGTAGAAACGCTGGCGTTCAGGTAGGCCGCGAAGACGGCCTGGCTGACCTGCAGATGCTCACGCAGATGACGGATCGCCTCCGCCGTGTAGGTTGGGGGTGGTACGGCCTGCGCCTCGAAGTCGCGCAGGGTCTGCTTGGTGACTGCGCCTATCTGCTCCAGGTCGCGCATCATCTCCAAGGCTTCGTCAATCATCCGGCTCATCGTGTCACCTCCGTTAAAACTTGCCCGGCCAGTGCGGTGGCGATCTGGGCTTTGGTCATCTCCAGAAAGCTTCGCGCCAAGCGCTGGTAAAGCACCAACTCCTTCGCCGAAATGTTGTCCCGGTCGCTCTTCTCGAACCCGTAAAGAAAAAACAGCACTCCGGCAAACCGCGTGGCGATGATAGTGCGCGTACTGCCGCTCTTGCCGCGTCCTGGCAAGGCAACTCGTTGCTTATAGAGGTTGCCGCCGAGATCGGCGTCAACCAATCCGCGCTCCATCTGCACCATCGCATCCAACAGTGCGGCATCGGTCACACCCGCTTTCGCGGCCCAGCGTTGGAATGTCCGTGTTTTGAATGCACGCATGGTAAATCATAGCACTAAGTGCAACAATTACTGAACGGCCTGGCGGCGCCATCCTGCGCTGATGGAGATGTATCGCTGAGCCAGCATCGCTGCGCGGGAGTACCGGCCCAAGCCTCGCCGCTAAGAACCGCTCCAGCAGCGGATCTCAGGCCGTTCCCGTCTGCAACACGCTCCCAGAGCCATTCTCCGGCATGCATAGGCGGTACAGCGTTAAAGGCAGCGTTAAAGGCGTTAAAGAGGCCGGGATTGATTTAATTCCGAAGCCTGCATAAACTTGCACATGCCCCGCCGCCCGCGCCTCCACCTCCCCGGCCAGCCGCTACACATCGTCCAGCGCGGCCATAACCGCGAGGCCTGCTTTTTCTGCGAAGAGGATTACCACAGCTACCTGCACTGGCTGGGCGAGGCACTGGCCGGCACGGGTACGCAACTGCATGCCTATGCGCTGATGACCAACCATGTGCATCTGCTGTTGACACCGGCGGATGCCGCAGCAGTGCCGAGCCTGATGATATCGCTGGGGCGGCGCTATGTGCAGTACATCAACCGCAGCTACCGGCGCACCGGCACGCTGTGGGACAGCCGCTACAAGTCGTCCTTGATCCATGCCGATAGCTACTTGCTGGCGTGTATGCGCTATATCGAGCTCAATCCGGTGCGGGCGGCGCTGGTGGATGACCCCGCCCACTACCGCTGGACCAGTTATCGCGCCAATGGGTTGGGGCAGAGCGCGAGCCAGTTTGATGCATGCCTGACGCCGCACGCGGTCTATCTGGCGCTCGGTGCGGGCGAAGCAGCGCGGCGCAAGGCGTATCGCGAGTGGTTCCGCAGCGGGCTGGATGCGGCGGCGGTCGACGGCATCCGCCTGGCGTTGAACCAGCATCAGCCGCTGGGGGATTCGCGCTTTTATGCGCGTGTGGCGCGGGCAGTGGGAGAACGGCGCGAGGCGAGGCCACGCGGAC
>JANOYK010000884.1:0-8782 GCA_031428855.1 Burkholderiales bacterium
CTGGTGCTGCGCCTGCTGCGTGAACACTACGACCCGGCCTATCTGCGCGGCATGGGGCGCAACTACACCGGCTTCTGCGCCGCGCCAGCACTGCCGGTCCACGCGATTGATGCCCACGGCATGCGCGACGCTGCGCATCGCGCGATTGCGCTGGGCGCGCAGGCGGCAAACCTGCGCACTGCTGCGCGTGCCGCTGCGGATGGGTGAACCACCCGCCGCTGACACACCCCGCTTCACATGCTGCCGCGCGCCACCGTATTGCAATCCATACCGGCAAACGCCTCCCCCAAAATAAAGCGCCCCAAAAGTAAAAACGCCCGTCACAAAACGGGCGTTTTTATTGACGGACACCCATCGCTTAGTTGGGTTTCTTCTCCAGATTTTCCAGATTCAGTTCCACCTTGGATACCTTTTTCAGGCTCTCCAGATAGCCCGCAAAATCAGCTTCGGCCTGCACGCGCGTCAGCGCCACGCGCAAATTTTCGACCTTGGCGATATCGAGCTTCTCCGGCTGCAGGCTCTTGTTGATGCGGTATACGGCGTAACCGCCCGCCGTCAACTCCACTCCCACCGCCACCGGCGCTTTGGCCGGCGCTGCCATCACCGCCTTGACCGCCTCGAATGACAGGCCTTCGGGTTTGTCGCGCGACACCAGCTTGACCGCGCCAAACGGCACCGCATCCAGGCTCGCCTGCGCCGCCTTGAGCTTGGCTTCGCCGTCTTTTTTGGCCAGCGCCTGCGCTTCTTTGGCGGTCAGGCGTGCGGTGATGTCAGCCTGCACTTCGGCCAGCGGCTTGATGGTTTGCGGTTTGAACTCAACCACGCGCGCCGACACCAGTGTGGCAGTGGACACTTCCACGGCTTCAGTGTTGCGCTTGTTTTTGATGGCGTCATCACCAAACAGGCGGTCGAGCAGCTTGGGATGGTTCAGTTCCTTCGGCGCGGCCGCGCGCGCGAAAAACGGCGCGGTCTTGACTTCAAGCTTGAATTTATCGGCAGCCGGTTTGAGACTGTCCGCTTGCTCATACACGGTGTTGCTGAAGGCCTCGGCGCTCTCGAGGTATTTCTTTTGCGCTTCCTGTTTTTTCCAGTCCTTCTCGATCTCGCCGCGCATTTCTTCAAAGCTCTTGACCTTGGCGCCCTTGATGGCGATCAGCTTGATGATGTGAAAGCCGAACTCGGACTCGACCAGCCCCGAGATTTCGCCTTCCTTCAGTGCAAAGGTGGCGTCATCAAACGCCTTGACCATCGAACCGCGGCCAAACGTGCCCAGATCGCCGCCCTGCGCGCCTGACCCTGGATCCTGCGAATATTTTTTGGCCAGCGCCGCAAAATCAGCGCCTGCGGCCTTGGCCTGCTTCAACACATCTTCAGCTTTGGTTTTGGCGGCGGCTTTGTCTGGCTCCGGCTTTATCAGGATATGGCTGGCCTGGCGTTGCTCATCGGCGCGGTACTTGGCAATGTTTTGCTCGTAGTACGCCTTGATCTGCTCAACGTTGACGGCAATACCGGCCGAGAGCGCGTCGGAACTGAGCACCACATATTCGACCCGCACCTGGGCCGAGACCTGAAATTCTTTCAGGTTGGCGTCGTAATAGTTCTTGGCCGCTTCGGGCGCGAGTTTGACCTGCGCGGTGTAGGCGTCCGGCTTGATCACAAACTCCTGCACTTCACGCTGCTCTGCCTGTGCGCGTGCGATCAGGTCCAGCACGGTCTTGGGGGTGAAGGCCGAATCGGACACGCCCCCTGCCATCGTCTGCACCGCGATGTCCTGGCGCAGCTTGTTCTCGAACGATTGCGGCGTCATGTTTTGCGAGCGCAGCAGCACGTCGTAGCGGTCCTTGCTGAACTGGCCATTCTCCTGCAGCGCCGGGATCGTCATGATGACGGCGCGCAAACGCTCGTCTGATGCGATCAGGTTGCGCTTGACCGCCTGGGTTGCCAGCACGCGCTGGTTCACCAGCTGGTCAAGCGTGGCGCGGCGCATCTCGGGGTTGTCGAGCATGGCCGCACTGAAGTTGCCGCCGAGTTGCTGGCGCAGACGGTCCACCTGGTCGCGCTGCGCATTGGCAAACTCCTGCTGGGAAATGACCAGGCCCGCCACTTTGGCCACCGCATTCGGATCATCGGTGACGCGGCGGTAGCCATCAATACCGAAAAATGCAAACGGCGGAACGATCAGGATCAGGAGCAGGAACTGCATCAGGCGCTGATGCGTGCGGATAAACTCAAACATAGTGGGATGAGGCGCTCCTAATGGCGCTAAGTCAACGGGGCTGGGGTGATCCGGAAGATGGCAAGGAAAGAACCGGAGAAAAACCGGAAAAAAAACGGTAAAGCCGGACCGGTGTCCTGCTCGTCGCGCGTGCCAATCATCCGGGCGGGTAAATGGACAGCACCGCCTGCTGTCACCACCACGCTTCAAAATGAAAATTTTAACATAGCCCCTTTGGGCGTTTTGCAGCGCATCCAGCCTCGCTGGCACTCGCAAAACCTGCGCCATCACAGCAGCGGCGCGCGCCACCGGGGCGTTGCGCAGCAGCACCAAAATTGCGGCCGGCAGCATGGTCAATCCGGCCGGGCCGGCTCAGCGCGCAATCGGCATTGGCGGTACACTCGCAATCGAGCATTTTCCGGTCAACATTGTCCGGTCAATCTGCGGTCAGCAATCCGCTGGCGCTCCCGATCACTTGACGCGATGGAAGTGATTTTTACCTTCCCACCGTCGCGCATCAATGAACCCCAGGAGCATCCAAGTTGCAACAAATCATGCAGTTTCTCAAAGACAGCGGTGAGCGTTTCGATTCTGAAATTGCGGCCGCCACCGGCATCTCGCTCGCAGTGGTCAAGGCGCGCCTGACTGAAATGTCCGCCAAAGGCGACCTCATCATGTGCCATTCGATTCAATTCAAGGATGGCAAGCGGATCGAAGGCATGCGCTGCAGGCTCGCTGGCTATATTCCGCCAGCAGCGCCGGGCCGCAAGTCCAAGGGCACGCCGAAGGCGAACTGAACCAGTTGCCCGCAGAGTCACGCGGACAACATGGCGGCCTCACCAGCCAGACAGTGATGCAGATTGCCAGTGCGGGGCCCGGGTGTGACCGCACCAGGCATGTCACGCAAGCCCTGCCAAAAAATCCAGCGCCAGTGAAAGGCGTGCCGCACAACAGTCCACGCAATAAAACAAAGTAGATAAAAAAATGCCCGTTTCCAGAAAGAAACGGGCATTTTTTTATGTTGGCGGAGTGGACGGGACTCGAACCCGCGACCCCCGGCGTGACAGGCCGGTATTCTAACCAACTGAACTACCACTCCCAGACGGTGTTTGCTGCGCCCCGAATGAGAAATTAGGACAACAAAGCTGAACAACGAGTTTGGTGGGTGCTGACGGGATCGAACCGCCGACATTCGCCTTGTAAGGGCGACGCTCTACCAGCTGAGCTAAGCACCCTGAAGGAAATTCCCCTGGAGCAATGCTTGCCCCTCCCCGCAGTTTCCGGCGCTGCACTGCCGAAAATATGTATTCAACTACTGAACAGCAAAGACGATTATTTTACAGCATCTTTCAACGCTTTGCCAGGGGTGAACTTGGGTACTTTTGCGGCCGGTATCTTGATCGGCTGATTGGTGCGCGGATTACGGCCGGTGCGTGCCTTGCGTTTCGACACACGGAAGGTGCCGAAGCCGACCAGGGTCACCGAACCGTTTTTCTTGAGCGTCGCCTTGATCGCTCCAACCACGGAGTCAAGGGCGCGCGATGCTGCAGCTTTGGAGATGTCTGCCGATTTGGCAACGTGGTCGATCATCTGGGCTTTGTTCACTTGGATTGTCCCCTCTTGTGGTGGTTGGGCTGCGTCTGGCGCAACACCGTTAACCCGGCCGCTGCGTCAGCACATCAAATAGATGAATGCTGAAAATGATTGTATAGCAAGCGTTGCCCGGCTGTGTCAAGCCGACATCATGATTCAACCGCCGCACAGATTACCTGAAAATGAAACCGTATGGTAGCGCGTGGATTGCTTCAAAACCGCGCATAACCATGGTACAAGCCGCTGTCCGCAACTTTCAGTCACACCAGCATAGGTCACGCTGGCATGGGTCACGCTGGCACATAGCGCGTGCCATCATAGCGCAGCCGCACTGGGCCTGGAATCGACGGTTGCCTGATCGCATGCTTCTCATCCCCCGGCAGCGCCAGCGTGCGCACGCCGTCGAGATCAAATCCGAACGGCTGAATCACCGGCGGGCGGCGCGCGCGCGCATCGGCAAACGCTGCCGCAATCGAATCAAAGCGCGCCAGATGCTGCAAGCTCATATAGGTCGGCGGTGCCAGCTTGATTTCATCGCGCGACCAGCGCGCGACCGCCTCAGCCGGTGTCAGCCACTCGCTATGCGTCGCCTCGTAGTCGTCATGCACAGCGGTTTGATCTGCCGGTGCCAGCGCCAGAAAAAAGCGCGCATCGAAGCGCCGCGCCAGCAACGTAGGAGTGACCCAGCGCACCCACGGGGCGAGTGCATTGGCATCCAGCTTAAGGTTTAACGCCGCGAGCACTTCGGCAAACGGTTCTTTGGCATTGAGCCGGTCACGTGCGGCAGACAACGCTTGCCCGGACACGGCAACAGCGCCGCGCACCAGCAGCACGCCCGCCTCTTCAAAGGTTTCACGCGCTGCGGCAACGTACATACCGGCCGCACGCGCATGCGGCATGTCCTCGCCCAGCGCCGCAGTGTCGAGTGTATCGACACCTTCCACCTGCGCCATCATGGCCGCCGAACTGTCGGCCGCATCGATCTTGCCGCCAGGAAACACATGCGCTTCGCCCAGCACATCCGACAGACCGCTGCGCTTGACCATGAACACTTCGAAGCCACCGGGCGCATCGCGCAGCAGCAGCACAGTGGCGGCATCGCGCGGCACCGCAACTTCATTCGGTTTTGCGTCAGGGCCTGCATTCATACGTGATTGATCCGGAGAAAGTTGCGTCAAGGAGGGACGGGCATTGGACGCAAGTTTAACCGGCAGGCACATTGGCACAGCGGACGTCTAACTGCAGATGACGCGATTGTGCGCAGGACCGATTACACTTAGCTGTTTCCACTCACTCCTCTCACATCTTCCCATGCACGATCTCCTCATTCGCGGTGCCACCGTATACGACGGCCTCGGCAACGCTCCGCAACACACCGACGTTGCCGTCAGCAACGGACGCATCGCCGCCATCGGCGCGAACGCTGGCCCAGCGCGGGAAACAGTGAATGCCGGCGGCCTCGCGCTGATGCCCGGCATCGTTGACCTGCACACCCATTACGACGCACAGGTGACGTGGGATCGCACCATGTCGCCTTCGCCCGCGCTCGGTGTCACCACTGCTGTCATCGGCAACTGTGGCTTCGGTATCGCACCGTGTCCAGCACCGGTGCGCGAGACCATGATGAAAAATCTGTCGGTGGTCGAAGGCATGGATCTGAACGCGCTGATGCACGGCACGCGCTGGGAGTTTGAAACCTTCGGCCAGTACATGGATCAATTGCGCCGCACCGGGCCGTATCTCAACACCGCCGTATTTGCCGGGCACTCGGTAATCCGCACCGCCGTGATGGGCGAAGCCGCCTCCGAAAAAGCCGAGCCGTCTGATGTCGAACTGGCCGCCATGCGCGCGCAGGTGCGTGAGGCGATGGATGCCGGCGCGATCGGCTTTGCCTCCTCGTTTTCACCGAATCACAGCGGCTACGGCGGCCGGCCAATGCCGTCCACCATCGCCTCCGAAGCCGAGCTGCGCGCCCTCACAGGCGTGTTGGGCGACGTCGGGCGCGGTGTTTTCATGAGCGCCACCGGCACCCGCGCCTCGCCTGACATGATGGAATCGATTGCGGCTGACACCAAACGCCCGGTGTTCATCTCGACCGTGCTCACCATGTACAACGAAGCCGAGCCAGCGCGCTGCCTTGAATACTACGAGCGCTGTTCCCAAGCCATCGCGCGCGGCAACGAGATGGTGATCCTTACCAGTTGCCAGGCGCTATCGTTCGACTTCACGCTCACCGACCCCTATGTGCTGCTCAGTCACAGCGCCTTCGATGTGATCAACGGCGTGCCGCGCGAAAAACTCGCTGCGGTTTATCGCGATGCATCGTTTCGCAAAAATTTCCGCGCCAACCTCGCCAGCCCCAAGAGCGGTATTTTGTTTCTGGGCAATTGGGACCGCATCGAAATCAGTGTTGCGGCGAAAGCAGAAAACCGTGCGCTCGAAACCCGCACCATCGGCGCATTGGCGCGCGAACGCAACGCCGATCCGGTCGATGTGTTTTTTGATCTCGCCTGCGAAGAAAATCTCGACACCCATTTCATCGGCAAGTTTTTTCAGAACGTCGACGAAGGCGTTGCCCCGCTGCTCAAACATCCGGCTGGTGTCATCACGCTGTCGGATGCCGGCGCGCATCTGCTCTACATGTGCGACGCCGGTTTTGGTCTGCACTTTCTCTCGCATTGGGTGCGCGGCACCGGCCACTTCACTCTCGCAGAAGGCATCCGCCGCCTCACCAGTGATTGCGCGCAGCGTTTTCGCATTCCCGAGCGCGGGCGGCTGATCGAAGGTGCGCCGGCCGATCTGCTGCTGTTCGATCCCGCCACGGTAGGCATCTCCAAACCCTATGCAATGAATGATCTGCCCGGCGGCGGCTCGCGCATGGTGCGCACCTCGCAGGGCGTGCATGGCGTGTGGGTCAATGGCGTGATGATTCACGACGGCAAAAATTATGTCGAGCATGCCAAGGGCCCCGGCCATGTGCTGGACCGGTTCGATGCCTGATACGGCCGCTCAATCAAAACCCTGGAGATCATTCCGATGCGTCGCTTCAAATATCTGATCGCTGCCGGGTTGCTGCTGTGTGCCTCCCTCGCCCACGCGCAAGCCTATCCATCCAAACCGGTGCGCATGATCCTCGCTTTCCCGCCCGGCGGGCCGACCGACATCGTCGCGCGGGTGCTGGCGCAAAAACTGACCGAGCAGCTCGGACAGCAGGTGGTGGTGGACAACAAGCCCGGCGCGGGCGGCAATATCGGGGCAGAGCTGGCGGCGCGCGCACCGAATGACGGCTACACGATTTTCTACAACACCTCCGCCATCGTCATCGGCCCGGCGCTCTACAGCAAGGTCAGCTATGACACGCTCAAAGATTTTGTGCCAGTGGCGCTGACGGCAGCGATTCCGATGGTGCTGGTGGTGCATCCCTCAATCGCGGCCAAAAGCATGAAAGAGTTTGTTGATCTTGCCAAATCAAAACCGGGGCAGATGAGCTACTCGTCATCGGGCACCGGCACCATCACGCATCTTGCCAGCGCGATGCTGACGTCGCATATGGGCCTCTCTGCCGTCCACATCCCCTACAAAGGCAGCGCGCCCGGGCTGGTTGATCTGGCCGCCGGCCAAACCCAGTTCATGACTGACACCATCAACACCGCCCTGCCCTACATCAAGGATGGCCGCATGCGCGCCATTGCCGTCACTAGCGCCAAGCGCTCATCGGTGCTGCCGGATTTGCCGACGTTCAACGAATCGGGCTTGCCCGGTTTCGATGCCGCCGCGTGGCAAGGGGTGGTAGTGCCGGCTGGCACTGCGCCCGAGATCGTCAACAAACTCAATGCCGAAATCATCAAGGCGCTGCAAGACCCCGCCCTGCGTGCGCGCCTCGCAGCGCAAGGCGCGGACGTGTACGGCAGCACACCGGCCGAGTATGCCGCCTATATCCGCGCCGAAATGCCGCGCTGGGCCAAGGCGGTCAAGGATTCTGGCGCGAAGGCGGATTGACCCACGCGCCCCCGTCAGGCCATTGCGCCGCCATATCAACGTCCGGATCACCCCACTCGCATCTTCTTTCACAAACAACCCTCAACCAGTACCATCATGCCCTTCCTCCTCACTGAACAAACCGGCGCAGTCGTCACCCTCACCCTCAACGCCCCGGAAGAACGCAACGCCCTCTCGAACCAATCGCAATGGGACGAAATCGTTGCTGCGTGCGAGCGCATCGCGCGCGACCAGAGCGTCAAAGCAGTGATCCTGACCGGTGCTGGCAGCGCGTTTTGCGCGGGCGGCAATGTCAAAGACATGCGTGACAAAAAAGGCATCGCCGGCGGCACACCGAATCACATACGCGAAGGCTACCGCCACGGCATCCAGCGCATTCCGCTCGCACTCTTTAACCTTGACGTACCCACCATCGCCGCTGTCAATGGCGCAGCGATTGGCGCGGGTTGCGACTTGGCGTGCATGTGCGACATCCGGATTGCCTCATCCAAAGCCAAGTTCGCCGAGAGCTTCGTCAAGCTCGGCATCATCCCCGGCGACGGCGGCGCATGGCTGCTGCCGCGTGTGGTGGGCATGTCCAAGGCAGCGGAACTCACGTTTACAGGCGACACCATTGATGCCGAAGAAGCCGCGCGCATTGGCCTGGTATCGCGCGTGGTGGCCCCGGAAGACTTGATGAAAGAGGCGCAAGCCCTGGGCGCCCGCATCGCTGCCAACCCCGCGCCTGCCCTGCGCATGGCCAAGCGCCTGATGCGCGAAGGCCAGCACATGCGCCTCGACTCCCTGCTCGAAATGTCCGCCGCGTTTCAGGCGATTGGGCATCACACCAAAGAGCACGATCAGGCGCTCGAAGCGTTTCTGGAAGGCCAGCGCAAACGCTGAGTCAATGGCGGCGGGCCAGCAACGCCCGCCCGCCGCACCTGTGCGTCACGCAAGGCAGCGGTCGGCGCACGCGAACAATGCGGAACATCACTC
>JANOYK010000885.1:0-13887 GCA_031428855.1 Burkholderiales bacterium
GCGTTACCCTTGGCATCAGTCTGGCCGGAATTGAGGTATCCACGCAGCACCGACATGCCCAGTGACGCTGCACCCACGCATTGGGCGAAAGCAAAGATCTGGCAGTTTGCCGTTTTCGTGCCCGCTGCCAACACGGTCTGGATGAATTTCATGGCTGCTGGAATATCGTGCTGCGCGATTTCATCCATGCTGGAGGCGCGGCGGCACGGCTCAACATAGCTTTGTGCCTCATCCCAGGCGCGGGTTTCACCATCGAGTGCCGTGCTGATGCGGTTCTCCAGCAGCCACACGTCATATCCGGCGGCGTAAAGAACCTGTGCGGCGCTCTCCGGTATCGACTGGTCGGCGAATGACAACGCTGATTGTCCGAATGCGTGCAGCAGCAAGACCGCTTTGCAGATTGCCGGGCCATCTGCCGCAGGGCGCACCGGTACTGCGGCCTGGCGGTAGCGCCATAACATCAGCCGCAGCGGTTTGCCATCTGCTGAAGCAAGCACAGGATCCAATGCGTACAGCATCGGATTGACCGGCTTGCCCTTGCTGCCCGCCGGATAGATGGGCGGCAAATAGTGGGTCGGCTTGATGTCGGCCAGTTGCGCACCGGCCTGCACCTGCACGCACGATGCATCCGCCGCATCAAGCCCGAAGTCGCGCTCGTACCCCGGCACGCGGAAATACATCAACAGGCTGCGCGCAAAAAATCGCAAAAACACTGCTGGGTAGGCGAGCAAGTTGGCGATGCCGTGGGTGGTATCGCCCGAGCGGATTTGCGGCAGATTGCGGTGCAGCGTGTCGGCGAAGTCCATTTTGAAATTGGGCCAGGCCGGAATTGCAGAGAGCGGCTGGTGAGTCGCTGGATCAACGATGTGCAACGCCGGTTCGGTAATCATGCGAAACACGTTGCGCTGCTGGGCAGCGAGTTGCGTCAACAGCGCGGGTGACTTGAGCGGCTTCCAGCCGGTGTGCAGGGCAACGTGTTTGCCGCCGGCCAGATCAAACTTGTCCGGCAGTCCCGGAATGCCGCTGGTTCCCGCCACGTGCTCAAACTTCAATGCATACTTGATGTCGCGGCCTTGGAGTGAATTCGTGAGCAGGTTGGTCAAGTCCGTAATCAGATCGCCGATACTGACATCGCCGCTCATGACGGCAGTCAGGAGTGACTCCCAATCAGTGTCGCCATACTGGAAGCGCTGCCTGAGCCGATAGATGATCTCCAGCAATTTGGTCCACTCGTCCACCGCCTCAAACGTGACCAGGTCCTTCAATTTATCCAGCCCGAGCACGGCGATGGTGCCGCCGGGTACGGCTTTGTACACTGCCACGCCTTGGGGGCTGGCGATATGCAGCGTGGATGTTTCATCCACTTGGAATGGTCTGGATAGCTTGCTGACCCACTGCTCCATGTCAGCGGTCGAGAACGTGATCTCGAGCGACGCGTCCACTTCCTTGTCGTCAATCGTGAATGCACCGCGCAGCACTTCGGAGAACGCCATTCCCCCGGCACGCCGAGCCGGGAAGCGCGGTGGCGCAATAGCCAGCGGAGGCGGCGCGGCAAACACCGGCGGCGCAGTGGTGATGTGTTCGTCCCGGATGACCCGCGCCACCGCCCGCTCCGCCAGCGCTGCAATCGTCAGGAATGGGTTGACGCCGACGGCACCGTGAATGATTGAGCCATCGAGTACGTACAAGCCTTGGTGAACCAATTTGCCCGATGCGCCGCTGTAAACGCGCCCGCAATGGTCCACTGCACCAAGATTCGCGTCGTCCGCCATCACACAGCCGCCCAGCGGATGCACAATCGCATTGACGCCACGCACTTGAACACCCTTTCCGGCCAGCAGTTCAAGAGTGGGTGGCACCGGTTTCCAGGCAGGATTGTCAATCCAGGTGCCGCCCACCCGCGCGCTGGCCGGTTTGAGGTGCTTGCGGATTGCCTTGGTGTATTGCTCCATTGCCGGATCATCGTCGTCACCGGCGGAGGGTTTGAGCGCAGGCCACTCGACATGTACCCGCCCCGTCTTGGAATGCACCGCGATGTTGCCGTCAGCACGGTCTTCACCCACGCACAACAGTGTCTGCGAGTGACTTAAACCGCGCGGGTCAAGCGCAATCGGATCAAACGGCTTGTCACTGCCGGTGGCAGCGTTGGCGATTGCCCACATTTCGCGCACAAGAGGCGCAATCGCGCCAGGGATGGCACCATCCTGCACAATGAATTTCTGTTTCACTCCCGCGGACTGTTGTACCAGCGTCGCCGTAATCGTGGGGCCAACCTCGCCTCCGCCGGTCTGGTCTTGCGCATCGGCCCAGCCGACGCCGTTGACCTCGGCCTCGGATTCTCCATACGAAAACGACAGGTAGTCGCCATTGCCTGAGAAGCGCTGTCCGAGCATGTCAGAGCAAGTGAGTTTGGCGCGGCCGCGCCTGGAACGCTGCAAAATTTCCGCTGTGCCGAAAGTGCCAGCGGCAATCACCACGCGGGTGGCATTGATGCGGAAGAGTTGGTTCTTTAATTCTTTGCAGGCGCTGGCCGTGGTCCACATCTCGTGTTTGTGTTCTTCCCAGATTCGCAGGCGGCTGCGCTGCGCGGTGGGAATTCCCGTGACAGTCCAGCCCTGCGCACCGGCCTCCACTGCGAGAATGGTTGCGCCAGTCACGATGCGCGCGCCATTGCCCTTGGCAATGGGCAGATAGCTGGTGGTAAGCGTCCCCTTGGCACCGAAGTTACAGCCCGAAACACAATTGCCGCAGCCGGTGCAGTCCTGGCGTGCGGTGCTGCCGGCCGGTTGCGCGGTGTCGTGATGGATGCCGGCAAACTTCACCGCGAGCGGTGTGACGCTGCGCTTCAAGAGAGCGGGATTTTTATTGTCCTCATCATCCCCATGATTCGCCGCCAGCCGGCCCAATGCACGGGACTTGGCGTAGCGCCGCTCTGCCTCGGCAAACGGCAATGAAGTGACCCCAATCACGTCGCGGGCGCGCGCATAGCAACCCTGGAGAACGCCATTGGCAGCGTCGGCCACAATTTCAGCCGGCCAGGTGCCGCCCGCAAACAGCGTCAACTCAGGTTCAATCGCGACGTTGGCATTGATCTGGCTTCCGCCGCCAAGCGCATTGCCAAGCACGGTGGCGGTTTCAGCGCCGGCCCGCACATCAAACAGGGCATCCTCATAGCCCCACGGCAGGCCCTCGTTGTTCATCTCCAGACGCAGATGGGCCGGCACCTCCGAAAAGTTGTTGGGGAATTCGCCCGGCACGTATTCGCGACCGCGCTCCAGCACCAGCACCTTCAGTCCGGCTTCGGCAAAGCGCGCCGCCGCGACCGCGCCGCCGTAGCCGGAACCGACAACGATGACATCAAAACCCTGCGCTGCGGCTGTCGCGGCATTGCGCAGTTCCACCTGCAACTTGTGAACCGGTTCAGAAAGATGAAACATGGACGCCCCCCTTTGATCTGTCCAGGTATGGATGCTCATGCCACCGCGAGCAGCTCCTGCAGCGCGGCAGCAAGCTGATCGTGCGAAACCGGCTTGCGCAGCACTGGCATGCCGGATGCCTCGAGCGACGGATCCAACAGCAGTTCACCGCTAATCATGACGCGCTTGATGTTTGGAAACCGTTGATGCAGTTGTTGCGCGATATGCATGCCGACCGGACCTTCGGTGAGCCGGTAATCGATGATGGCGGCATCGGGCAGCGGCGCGTGCCCGAGCAATTCTTCAAACTCGCTCAACCGGGAGCAAGCTGACACTTTGGCACCCCAGGCGGTCAGAGCTGCCGATAACGCATCGCGTACCAGTGCGTCGTCGTCGATCACCGCTATGTGCCGGCCGGCCAGGTCAAGATGCCGGGGCGCTGGCTCTGCGGGCACGGCTGCCGAGGCGCGGCGGGCAAGGTATTTTGGAATGGAGATGCGAAATACCGAGCCATGCCCCTGCGTCGATTCCACCGAGATTTTGAATTCGAGCAGGTCGCACAGGCGGCGCACAATCGCTAGGCCCAGGCCCATGCCGATCTCCTGGGCACCGGCCGGTTTGGCGCTCTGGTAATACTCCTGAAAAATCCGTTTTTGATCCTCTGCGCCGATGCCAATGCCCGCATCGGCCACCGTCACTTCAAACCACTCGGGTTGTTCGTGCAGCGTGAGAAATATCTCCCCCGCATCGCTATAGCGGATCGCATTCTCGATCAGATTGCGGATCACCCGCTCGAACAGCACCGGATCGGACTGCAGCCGCAAACCAGGCAGCGCTGCATTGAAGGCCAGCCCTTTGGCGCGCGCGCGCGCGCCATATTCGGAGTGCAGCTGGGCAAACAATGCGTCAACTGAAAACTCGCTGATGTGCGGCTTGACGGCACCTGCTTCCAGACGGGAAATATCCAGGATCGACGTGAACAACACGTCAAGCGACGTGGATGCGCGTGCCAGTTGAGTCGCAATGTCGTTCACCCGCTGCCCGGTGCTGATGGAGCGCAGTACCCCCGACAACAGTGAAATCGCCTGCAGCGGCTGGCGCAGATCGTGACTCGCCGCCGCCAGAAACCGGCTCTTGGCCAGGTTCGCTTGTTCCGCCTCAATCCGCGCCCGTTCTGCGTCACGCCGCGCGTGGTCGAGGCTGCCGATCAACCCGGCTTGCCCGGCCAGCAGCTTGTCTTTCTCCTGCTCCAACCCGTAGATGGTACCGATCAGGCGCGAGATGTCTCTGGAAAACGAGCCGAGCACAGCCAACAGCGCCACCATGCCTGCCACCACGAGCCAGTCGCCTGGATGGAAATACCACCAGGCGCTGGCGAGCATGCCGTAATAGCAGATCAGGTAGGCCCCAAAACTGCGCGCGTGGACGCCGAGCACAGAAATGCCTGCGGCAGGCCAGGCTGCCAGCACGATCAGGAGCATCTGCTGGCCGCGTGGCGCAAGCGCGCCGTAAAACCACCACGGGGCAGATGCCACCGCTGCGCCCATCAGCCCATGCATCCACGTAATCTGTGTGGCAAATGCAGCAATATCGGGTACGTTTTCAAGCTGGCCCGCTTTGCCGCGCACCAGCCAGAGGCGCAGGGCAAACGCCGCTGCCGCCGTGCCGTACCAGCCGAACACGGCGGCTGGGCCGGCCTGGCGATAGCACGCGAGCGCCAGCAGCGATCCCATCACTGCGGCACCGGCAGTGCCGACGCGCACCCGCTGCAACACAAAATCAAGTTGGCGCCGCTCAATCGGGTCCGACAATGCGGGCATTCTTGCCTCCCCTTAAGCTGGTGAAGACGCCTGTGAGCGTGGCACCCGGATGCCCAGTTGCGCGGCGTTTAACACCGCCTGGGTGCGGGTTTCGGCACTCAGCGCGCGCATCACCGCCGTCATATGCACCTTCACCGTATTCTCGGAAATGCCGAGGCGGCGGCTGATGCGTTTGTTGGACAGGCCCAGCAGCAGCATATGCATGACATCGGTCTGGCGTGGGGTGAGATCAACGCCGTTGCCAGCGGGCTGCTCGCGGCCGGCCAGCGCGTCCGGCGGCACATAGATCGAGCCCGAGAACACCAGCCGCAATGCGTTCAGCAACACGTCGCTGGAGGCGGTTTTGGGAATGAAGCCCATCGCACCGGCGTCGAGCGCCTCCATGATGGTGGCGCGGTCGTGCGTGGCCGAGAACACCACCACCGGCAGGTCGGGGGTGGCCTCGCGAAAACGCCGCAACACCGGTATGCCGGAAGAATCCGGCAAGGCCAGATCGATGATGGCGAAATCGAACGCGGTGGCCTCTGCCAGGGCAATCGCCGCTTTGAGATTCGAGGCCGTGCGCACCCTCGCCCCAGGTGCCACGGCGGACAGCGCGATCACCATTGCATCGAGCATGATCGGATGGTCATCGAGTACTAAAACGGTCTCGGGAATGTGCATGCCACAAGCTTAGCGCGCTTTGCCGGTGCAATGAAGTAGCACCAAAGTATTAGGACCCGGTTCAAACGTGGCGCTGCGTGTACTACGTAAGTGCAATATCTTTCGCCGCGCATTTTTGCAAGACTGCATATCGTGGCGGATAAAGCAGTGATTGGCGCGGTTGAAGTGTTTGCCAGTTGGTGTTCATGCTCGCATCTGCGCCGGCCTTCTTATGGAGAAACTGACATGATTCTCACGATTGCGGTAGATGCGCTTTTTCCCTTGGGCGCACTTCTCCTCACCGGTCTCATTTTGTGCGGCGGGTGGCAGTGATGCCGGTGCCATTGGCGATGCTGCGCAAGGCTCTGCGCAATTGCACGGCAGCGGGCGCATGGTTGCTGCGCACCGGCCCGTTGGTGCAGGTCTTCGCTGCCACCGCCATCATTATGTTTGTCTTGCTTGTGCTCCCTCCCGCAGCGCACGCGGCCGAGCCGTTCGAGCGCGGCATGGAGGCGTTCCATGCCTCCAAATATCAGGAGGCGCTGGGCCAATTCCGGCTTGCCGCCGGCAGCGGCAACACCCGCGCCCAGGAAATTCTCGGCTTTATGTACTTGCACGGACCGGGCTTGTATGGCGCGGCAGTGCCGCTCGATCGCGCGCAGTCGATCTACTGGTTCGGGCGCGCAGCGAAGGGCGGGCGTGAGGTCGCGCAGCACATGCTTTGTGTGCTTACCGGGCATCCGGCCACTACGGTGGTGGATCGCACCACGTGCGTTGCCGCTGCGGTGCTTGCCGCACCTGGACTGCGTCCGTAACATCAGGAGAACGGCGATGAATCAATTACTGAGAGGCCTGACCCTTCCCATGCTGCTCGCCACCGGCGCGGTGGCGGCGCCCCCGGCGCGCGCTGATTGCGCAGCCGCCACCGCACCGGCAGCCTACCAAGGCTATGTCATTCTCGACCAGTCCCCCCAGTCCGATGCGTTCCTGAAAGCGATACGGACGCTCGCGCGCCCCGATCTGGTCGCCATCAACCGGGTCAAGGGAGACTATTCCCGCATCAAGATAAGCGCCGAGCGGCATCCGGCCGCCTACGTGATTTCGGAATCGGGCACCGCGCTGCTGGTCAAGAATCCGGCCGATTTTGTGCGCCGCATGAATGCGCTTGCGCCGTGCCGGTCCGGGGCAATGATGGCCGCAAGCGGTCTCAAGTGAGACTGGGAGCGCGCGATCGGGAGGAAGGCGGCGGTGCCGGGCTTGGCGGCGCCGGCAGACCCAATACTTCCGGCGGGCCCGCCTTGCGCGAGCAGTATCACCGCGCGCTCAAGTATTTGACGGCGGCAGAGAGCCGCGCACTGGCCGCTTTGGCCGATGCGCGCAGTTTCGAGCAAGGGGCGGTCATTGCCGAAGCCGGGCCCGGGCGGCACGCCCTCTGCCTGCTCACAAGCGGATCGGCATGCATGATGCGCGTGGAAGCCGGCCACGATGTTGCCATTGCCCATTTTGTGCCGGGCGCTTTGGTGGGTGGCTTTTCCTACATAGAGCACAACCTCGCCGATGCGCGCATCTGCGCGTTTGAACCGGTGAACGCCCGCATTGTCGGCGAACCGGCGCTCAATTTGTTGCTGACGGCGGATACCGGTTTGAGCGAACGCTTCTACCGGTCATTGGACCGCTATGTCGGTCCGTCTGGCGCGGCCAATGAGGATGAAATGCGCGCCCGCTGGAGCGCCTACCGGCAATCCCGCGCGCGGCAACGCTTCAATGCCGGTTTTCCGCCGGTGCGTTTGTGAGTAACCCAACCCAATCCGCAGGAGGTGTTATGACAAACACTGTCTCCCATGCCGCCGATGAGTGCGGCAATCCGGAACCGCCGGTTGACAGACGGGCCACAGACCGTCCGCCGCCCGCTGCGGACTCCGGCACGCAGCGCATGCTGCGCTTGCAGCGTGAATTGCATGGCTATGGCATTGAGCGGCGTAACGACAGCATCAGGTTGTGGTACTGGATGTCAGGTGCTGCGGGTTTTCTGCTTCTGTTGCTGTGGTGGAACCGGTGATGCGCCCGGAACCGCATCCAGGTTTTTACCTGGCACCGGGCGTACAGCATGGCTATCGCGTCAACCGGCAGCCGGCCATAGATACATAGCGTGGTCGATACATAGCGTGGTGCGTTCATGACATTTGCCTCCCAGACACTGCCTTGGCTCGCCCGATGGACCGGGGTGTCGCTGGTCAATGGCACGGCGGCCGCGCCGTTGCCTAGTCCTGATCGCGCGGCTGCGTCCCGGCCGGCAGCCTACAAAGCCTACGTCATCCTCGATCAATCCGCGAAATCCGATGCGTTCTTGCAGGCGTTAAAAGAGTTGACGCATCCTGATTTGGTCGCCGTCAATCGCCTCCGCAGGGATCATTCGGGCATCAAAGTGAGCGCCGGGCGGCATCCACTGGCGTATCTATTGCCAGCGTCCGGCGTGCCTGAACTGGTGATACATCCTGCGCAATTTGTGAAGCGCGTGAACGCGCTGGCAGCGCGCGAGCCTGGGCTCGATCGCGCCGGGAGTGACAATCAATGAGACGGGGCGCACGCGACGTGGAGGGTGGCGATGCAGCCGGCGCGGGAACGCCGGATCAGGCCGGCACTGCGCACCGTCTCAGCGCCATCCAAAGGGCGGATAGCGGGGATGGCCTTGCCTTGCACGGACAATTTCACCGCGCCCTCAAATATCTGACGGCGGCGGAGGGCCGCACACTGGCGGCCATGGCCGAAGGGCGCACGTTCGCGCAAAACGCCGTCATCGTCGGCATGGGGCCGAGCCGGCGCGGGCTGTATCTGCTCACCAGCGGCACCGCCTGCATGGTGCGCAGCCATCTTGGGCACGACACCGAGATTGCCCAATTCGGCGCGGGCGAGCTGGTGGGCGAGTTTTCATACCTGTTGCGCAGTGCCGGGCAAACGCTGATTTGCGCGGTCGAACCGGTTGAGGCACAGGTCATCAACGATACGGCGTTGAGCGCGTGGCTGGCGTCTGACGCCGGCTTGGGCATGCGGTTTTATCAATCGCTGGCGGCCCATGTGTGGCAGCGGCGTGCGGCGGGCGCTGGTGACACCGCCGTGCCAGCAAGCGCTCCCGCAGCGCCGGCGGCGTGAGGCAATCGGCATGCTGTTCATCGACGCACTGGACCTGCTGTTCCCGCTGACAGCATTTCTGCTCTTGGTGCTTGTTCTGTGCGGCGGTTGGCGCTGACGCAGCGGCTGCGCCCAACGCGTCTGCGGCCGGCCCGTCCGCGCTCTGCCGAAGGAGAGAGCCATGTCAAAAATCCTGCTCGCCGCCGCCTGCCTTTTTGCCGGCAGCGGTCTGGCCCAATCCACCGTCGGCGCGCTCGCGCTGCAGGGTGCGACCAAATTGTCGGAACCGGAGATGCGGCGGCTGCACGGCAGCGGGGTCGCGTTACAGGGCACCACCCGGCTCGGCGCGCGATTCAAACAGCAGCACCGCCCGGACGGCTCGGTCAGCGGCAGCATCCGCCATGCGCAGGGCGAAGACGGCATCGCCGGCAATTGGTATATCGATGATGCGGGCAAGCAATGCATCGCCGTCAAATACACCAACGGCGGTGAACTCGATGCCTGTTTTTACGTCTGGACCCTGGCTGGCCGCTATTTCTCGGCCAGCGCGGATCTGCCGGACGCGCCGGTGCGGCCGATTGAGTATGTGAAGTAGCGCGAAGCGCTTGCGCCCGGCGTGTGTCTTGCGCCGGCGCGAACATCCGCCGGGCGCAGACATCACCCCAAGTCGCGCATCACCGCATACAAGGTGTTCTGCCCTTCAAAGCCGATGCCGGGGCGGCCGGACAGACCGGTGAAAACACCGCCGTTGCCGCCCCGCGCACCGATAGGCTGCATCCGGGCGTGCTGCGTTATTTGCGCGAGGCTGGGCTAATCAGGTAGGCGCGTGCGGCAGATAGGTGAGGCGCTTACTGCCGCCGCCCTAAAACCGTTGGTACCAGCGGCTTTTGACGGCCATGCGTCCGCAATCGTTGGTGCGAGCGGTTCTTGGCGAAGATACAACGTGGTGTTTAACGCGCCTTGGCGTGACGCAACTGCACCAGGCCCATCAGCAGGGCTGGCAGACAGAACAACACAAACGGAATACGCCAGCTTGCCGTCACGCCGTGCGTGAGCGAGAACAGGGCCGGCATGATGATGATGCCGCTGAAGGTGATGAAGGTGGTGCCGCCCGCTACCAGCGCCGCCATGCCGGGCGGTGACAAGCGCGCGGTCTCGGCGATTTGCACGCCGTTCCAGCTCACCGCCGTAATGCCGAACAGCGCGCACACCGTCAGCACTGCAGCGTAGGGCCAGGCCGGGGTGAAGGCGGCGGCAGCGAGCGTGGTGGCCGTCATCGCTACCCCGAGCACACCCAGCACCAGGCCCGCATTGCGGGTGCGGTCGGCGATCCAGCCCCAGCCGATGCGGCCGACAACGCCGCCGAAATTGGCAAACGACAGCGCAAAGCCGGCCGCGACCAGCGTGTAGCCAATGCTGCCGGTCAGGTAGGCCACCACAAAAGTGAAAAAGCACAGTTGCAGGCCGGCATAGGCGGCTGCAGTAATCACGTTGCGAGTCAACTCCTGATTAGCGAAGATGAGCCGGAACGGCGTGGTGATGTTGGCCATTGACACCGGATGCGCCGGGTTGCGGTCGGCGTCGAGTTCTGCCCGCAAACACTGGGCCGCGAACATCATCAGCAGGCACAGCAGCACCACCACCCACGCGGCGGCGCGCCAGCCAAAGCCGAGGGTCAGCGGCGGCACGATTAGCCCGGCCACCACGGCACCGAACGGCACCCCGGTCTGCTTGATCGAAAACGTGATCGACAGCAGGTGCGGCGGCGTGGTGCGCGCCAGCACATGCGAGCTGGCCGGTGTGATCGGCCCGTAACCGCAGCCAAGCAGCATCGCCGCCAGCGGCAGCAGCGGCACCGGCAGCAGAGTGAGCAGCGTGAGCGCCACCGCGCACAGGCCGAGGCAGACCTGGCTCACGCGAATCGAGCCATATCGCATAATCATGCCGCCTGACACCAGCGCTGCCGTGGCCGCGCCGACATACATCAGGCTGATGAAATAGCCGACTGCACTGACGGCAAACCCCATCTCCCGCGCCGCCGCCGGGGCCAGCACCGGCACCGCCAGCGAGGCAAGCGACACAAACGCCTGGATTGCGGTCGTGATCGCGAGAATGAAAACGGGGGAAGACATGAATTGCGTGCTATTTTAGCGGCACTGTTGCATGCACCCTGCGCGCCGTCTTTGCGCTTTGCCTGCGCCTTCCTGCTCTCCCTCCAGGGCTTTCCCTCCATGACACTCAAGGTATTCATCACCGGCGCATCTGGCGGCATTGGCGCGGCACTGGCGCGCCATTACGCCGCCGCCGGCGCCACTGTGGCGCTTACCGCGCGGCGCATCGACGTGCTCGATGCGCTCAAGGCCGAGCTCGGCGCGCGCACTGAAACCTATGCCGCCGACGTGACCGATTCGGCCAGCCTGACGCGCGCGGCGCGCGCTTTCATGGAACGCCACGGCACGCCCGACGTCGTGATCGCCTGCGCCGGCGTGTCGATTGGTGTCGACTCGGCGTTGCAGGAAGATGTGCCGGTGTTCAGGCAAGTGATGGACACCAACGTGCTCGGCACCTGCATCACGTTTCAACCGTTTATCGCCGCAATGAAACAGCAGCGCCGCGGCGCGCTGGCCGGCATCGCCAGCGTGGCGGGGATTCGCGGCATCCCCGGCTCGGGAGCCTACAGCGCCTCCAAGGCGGCGGTGATTGCCTACTGTGAAGCGCTGCGCGTCGAGTTGCGCGGCAGCGGTGTGGACGTGGTAACCATCGCGCCCGGCTACATCCGCACGCCGATGACGGCTGGCAACGCCTACCCGATGCCGTTTCTCACCGATGCGCCGGTGTTCGCCGCGCGCGCCGCCGCTGCGATTGCCGCCGGTGAGAGCTACCGCGTGATTCCGTGGCAAATGGGCGTGGCCGCCAAGCTGCTGCGCGCGCTGCCCAACTGGCTGTTCGACCGCCTGATGGCCCGCGCCGGGCGCAAGGCGCGCCACACCAATGTGACAGACCCGATTAATTGATGACGCTCTTGCGTGATGCCATCGGCGTGGTGCATGCGCCTGCGCCAGACACCGCGCGCATCGCCTGCCTGGTGCCGTCGATTACCGAGCTGGTGTGCGACCTGGGTCTGGCTGCGCAGCTGGTGGCGCGCACCGGGTTTTGCATTCACCCGCGCGAGGCGGTGGCAGCGATTCCCAAAGCGGGCGGCACCAAGGATGTGGACATCGCGCGTCTGCGCGCGCTCGCACCGACCCATGTGATCGTCAACATCGACGAGAACAACAAAGCGGCAGTGGAGGAGATCGCCTCGTTCGTGCCGCATGTGATCGTCACGCACCCGACCGCGCCGGAAGACAATGTCGATCTGTATCGTCTGATCGGCGGCATTTTTGACCGCGCCGCCGCCGCTGAAGAATTGTGCAATGCCCTGAGAGCCGCTCTGGCAGCGGCTCTGCGCGGTACTGCCGCGCTGCCGCGCCAGAACGTGCTGTACCTGATCTGGAAAGACCCGTGGATGACGGTGGCACCTGACACCTATATTTCGCGTACGCTGGCAGCAGTCGGGTGGGACACCGTAGCCGCTGTTGCCGCTGACGCTGGCACAGCGGCGGCGGCGCGTTACCCGCAGCTAGCGCCGGCCGCTCTGACACAGGCGGCCGGCGCTGCCGCTGTGGTGCTGCTCTCGACCGAGCCATACATGTTCCGCGCGCCCCATGTGGCGGCGCTGCAGGCGCAGCTTGAAGCGCTGACCGCTGCCAACGCTGCACATCAGCCGCCGTCGCTAGACGCGGCGGCGCACCAGAGCCGCAGCCATCTGGCGCGTGCTGCTGCCGCGCGCGTCATGCTGATCGATGGCGAGATGACCTCGTGGTATGGCAGCCGCGCGATTGCGGGGCTGGCCTATCTGGCCCGGTTGCGCGCGGACGGTGCCGCGCGCGCAGCGTGATCCGCCCCAAAGGCGTAGAGTGCGGGAATTGTCAGCCCGCCGGTTCGCCGGTTGTTAGCCCGCTGGTAAATCAGCCGGTCAGCCCCCTTCGAGCCAACGATGTCATGAACCTACTGCGCACTCCTTTGACCACTGCATGGCACCTCGCCCGCAGCGCTGCCGCAAGCCCGGTCTGGCTGTTTGCCGCACTGCTTGCCGCCGCCGCCGCCGCGCAGGCCGCACCCGCTTCGAGTGTTTACAAATGGGTCGATGAAAAAGGCATCGTCAACTACACCACCACGCCGCCGCCGGCGCAGCGCAAAGCCGCAGTGGTGGACGTGGCACCCGCCATGACCGGACGCAGCGCGCTGCATGGCTACAGTGACCTGTCCTACTCGTGGACACCCGATGCCGCCGGCCAATCGGAGCTGGAGCGCATGCGCAGTCAGGGCGAACAGACACGGCAGGCGCAGTCGCGCGCGGAACTGGCGGCGCAGCGCACGGCGCGCAGCCAGGCAGCGAACCAGCAGGCGGTTGACCGCTGCCGCAGCCAGCGCCACGTCGATTGCGACATCAACCCCTACCCGGCCGGCAGCACGCTCGATCCGTATTCACTCTATCCCTACCGCACCATCGTGGGGGTCAGACGCGCGCCAGTGGTGACGCCGCCGGCCGTTAAATGATCTGGCCGTTTCGCTCCAGCACGCCGCCGCAGCAAGCGGATTCAAGCTGGTAACGCGAGGCGGTACGACCAGCCGCGCAGGGGCTGTGTGGCAGGCCGCAGCGGCACCTTGCGGGCGCGCCCGGCACGATTCAATTTACGGCGCTGCAACATGGCGCGGGGGCAAATGGCAAGTATCATTGCGCCGTTTGTATGAAATAGGGTAAAACGCGGGACGGGCGCAATCGGCTGCCTGACTGTTTTGACACCGATGCGGAAACAATGAGGAAAACTGAGTGA
>JANOYK010000886.1:0-1661 GCA_031428855.1 Burkholderiales bacterium
CGGAGGTGACACTGTGGATCGGCCCTTTGTCAACATTGTTGCGTGGCCGTGGCCCGCTGCCGCTTCTTTACTTTGTTGACCGTGGTGTGGCTGCCGCCTTGCTCGAACAGATAGGTCTGGATGGCGGTGTCGGCGCCGTCCGCATCGCCTACGACCACGTCGAAGCCGGATGCGGTGATCTTGTCTATCCGCTCCTTGAACTTGCGGTCAAGATGCTTGATCTTGATGGAGCCGGCGATGAAGACGGTGGTCAACTGCCGTTTCCCGGTAAGTGACAACACCTTATTGGCGGCAAGCAAGCCGGTTGATCACGCCTTGCGTCAACCTGATTTCCCGGCTTTCTTCGGCGCCGGACGCGCGGCACTGGATCGTGAATTGACGCTGCTCTTTATCGCGCCCGCAGTTCCCGCAGCCAGCAATGGCAAGTAGTTGGCCCCGCTCACGACCGGCTTGCCGCTCCTGGCCTCCAGTTCCCTGCGGGCGTTGCCGGCCACGGCGCCACCCTGCTTCGCCGCCACCCGGTTGGGGTCGAAGCCGCGCGCGTCCTTGTGGCGCGCGATCTCGGTGGTGCCGGCTTCGCCGAGCATGGTGAAGGTCAATTCAAGATCGGTCATGTGGTCACGCAGGTTGTTGCCGGTCTTGACCTTGTCGAGGCTCTTGAAGCGGCGGTGCGCGCCGGGCGTCAGGCCGAAGGTGGCACGGGCGATTTCGGCAGTGAGGATCGCGTATTCCTTGCCTTGGTTGACGCCGCGCTCGCGCCATTCGTCCGTGAGTTCGCCGCGTATGGCGATGGAGCGCAGGCGTTTTTCGATCCAGGCCTGCGGATAGCCTTTGGCCTGATACAAGTCGCGAGCGCGTGCGCCGGCCAGCTCGGGATTTTCAATTTCCTTGACGCGCTCGTACCCGACCTCCGCCAGCCAGCGTTTGAACGGCTCGGCGCGGGGCGACGGAATCGACTGGATGATGCGGAACAGGCCTTCGGTGTTGGCGCAATCGGTTGCGCGCTGCTTGCCGTCGGGCGCCTGCAACTTCAACCCGTGACAAAACGTCACGACTTCGCTTCCTTCCGCGCCAAGCCGCTGTTTGAGCTTGCGCCAATAGGCGCCCGGATCGGCGCTCCCGGTGAGCACGCCGCAGACGTCCATCACTGAAAACCACCATTCGTGGTTATGCCAGACGCGGCGAATCGCTTGTTCCTGAAATACGACGATGTGGTCTGCGGATTCGCCGAGGGTCATGGTGGCTTTGCTTGTCGGCATGGGGTCACTGACAGCATGTTCCCAAAAATCTGCAATGCTGTCAATAAATACATATCTAAAGTATTATCGACTAACCATCAGTCATGAGAATCGCTCCCTCCAACGCTCCCAGACGATATGGCTCCAAGAATGGCTCCTGGAGCGGCTCTTGGCGCAGGTGCCGTTTCAATCCCGCGCCATCGTCTCCAACGCCGCACGCGCCAGAAAACCGGAACGCGTCTCCCCGCGCGCCGCCGCATATCTGTCCGCCGCCGTCAGCACACGCTTTGGCAAGGTGATGTTGACGCGCTCGACTGCGTCCGAGAGGTCTGCGGGGTCGATTTCGACAATCGCCCAGATCCAGCCTTTGAAGTCCGGATTGCCCGCGTGCATGTCAACCGGGCTGGGCGGCGGCGGGGCTTT
>JANOYK010000887.1:0-2159 GCA_031428855.1 Burkholderiales bacterium
CCGTTGAAACCGACCTTCAAGGCAATAACTTGATCTAAGTCAAGCCCGTGGCGGCGCTATGCCATTGGCCTGAAACCCTTGTCCACCAACGGTTTTGGCCTATTTTAGGAGTGGCCGCCTGATCCGCGGAACGAACCGGGCGAAATCTGCCGAATTATCTTGTTTGGCTGTCAACCAGCCCTCCGGCCCGGCGTTATTTGCCGTGACCGAGGAGGTCATCAACTTGCAAATTGATTAATTTTTACTCTTAAGGGATTCCACATGAACAAGCTCCTGACCGCACTGATTGCTGGCGTTTTCGCTGTTGCTGGCACCACCGCCATTGCCCAAGACAAAAAAGCCGATGCCCCCAAGGCTGAAGCTGCCAAAGCCGCACCGGCTGCCGCTGCTGCTCCCGCCGCTGCCAAAGGCGACGACAAGAAAGCCGCCGCTGCCGCTGCCAAGAAGGAAAAAGCTGAAAAAGCCGCTGCTGCAAAAAAAGAAAAGGCTGAAAAGAAAGCCGCTGCCAAGGCTGCTAAAGCTGACAAAAAAGCTGACAAGAAAGACGCCAAGGCCGACAAGAAAGACGCACCGAAAGCTGACGCCAAGGCTGAAGCTCCGAAAGCTGACAAGAAGTAATCTCAGCCTTCATAAAAAAACCGGGCTTGTGCCCGGTTTTTTTTCGTCTGCAGTTTGAGTGTGCGGGTTTGGATGGACAGTAGAAACTACCCGTCCAGCCGCTTCTGAAACACCAGCCCGGCGTGCTCGCGCAGGGCGTGAAAGTGAATCTTGTCCCACATGCCCTCGACCGCGCGCAGTTCGGTGTGATGGGCGGCCAGAAACGTCGGCGCATCGACTGCATCCCACATCACGCGGTGCGCATTGGCGTCGATAAAGCGCTTCAACTCGGCTGGTTCATCCGCCGTCACCCAGCGCGCCAATTGATAACGCGACGGTGCCATGCGCGCGGCTGCGCCGTACTCATGCGCAAGCCGGTGCGCCACCACTTCAAATTGCAGATTGCCGACGGCACCCAACAGCAGCATGCCGCCGCCGACCGGGCGGAACACCTGGATCGCGCCTTCTTCACCGAGTTGCGTCAAGCCCATGCGCAATTGCTTGCTGCGCATCGGGTCCACCATCTCGACGGTTTGAAACAACTCAGGCGCAAAAAACGGCAAGCCGGTGAACTGCAAATCTTCGCCTTCGGTGAGAGTGTCGCCCAGTTGCAACAGGCCGTGATTGGGGATGCCGATGATGTCACCAGCGTAGGCGTCTTCAACCAACTCGCGCCGCTGCGACAGAAACGTGACCACAGTGTTGGTGCGAATCTCCTTGCCATTGCGGCAAATCTTGAGCTTCATGCCGCGCTCGAAATGCCCGGCGCACATGCGCACAAAGGCGATACGGTCGCGGTGCGCCGGGTCCATGTTGGCCTGAATTTTGAAGACCACGCCGGCGAATTTTTCTTCGGTGGGTTCGACCACGCGCTGGATCGCGGTGCGGGCGATGGGAGAGGGCGCGAGATCGACCAGCGCGTCCAACACCTCACGCACGCCGAAGTTGTTGATGGCTGAGCCGAAGAACACCGGTGACTGGCGGCCTGCCACAAAGGCTTCGCGGTCAAACTCGGGCGAGGCGCCGGTGATGAGTTCGATCTCGTTTTTTGCCTGCTCGTAAGCGGCACCGAAGCGCTCGGCGATCAGTGGATTATTGATGCCTTCGATCACATCATCGTCAGCACGCACCCGGTCTTCGCCCGCCGTGAAAATGCGCATGCGGTCACGCTTCAAATCAAACACGCCGCCAAACGCTTTGCCCATCCCGACCGGCCAGGTGAACGGCGCGGCCGGCATGCCGAGCACGCGCTCGATTTCGTCGAGCAAATCAAGCGGGTCTTTGACCTCGCGATCCATCTTGTTGATGAACGTGAGGATCGGCGTATTGCGCGCGCGGCAGACTTCGATCAGGCGCAGGGTTTGCGCTTCCACACCATTGGCGGCGTCGATCACCATCAGCGCCGCGTCCACAGCGGTCAACACGCGATACGTGTCTTCCGAGAAATCGGCGTGGCCGGGGGTGTCCAGCAGGTTGATGATGCAGTCGCGGTACTCCAGCTGCATCACCGAGCTTGCGACCGAAATGCCGCGCTGCTTCTCGATTTCCATCCAGTCCGACGT
>JANOYK010000888.1:0-1621 GCA_031428855.1 Burkholderiales bacterium
CTCGGAATTTCCGCCTACTACCATGATGCGGCGGCCGCTGTCGTGGTCGATGGCCGCATCGTGGCCGCCGCCCAGGAAGAACGCTTTACCCGGGTCAAACATGACCCGGCGTTCCCCCACAACGCGATCCGCGCCTGCATCGAGATAGCAGGTCTGCAGCCGGCCCAGATTGATCTGGTGGCGTTCTATGACAAGCCGTTTCTCAAGTTCGAGCGGCTGCTCGAAACCTACCTGGCGTTTGCGCCGCGCGGCTTTACGTCGTTCCGCCAGGCCCTGCCGCTGTGGCTCAAGGAAAAACTGTTCCAGAAAAACATGCTGGTCAAAGAGCTGGCACAGCTTGATGCGGGCATTGACTGGCTGCCGCGCCTGCTGTTTTCCGAGCATCATTTAAGCCACGCCGGCAGCGCGTTCTTTCCCTCACCGTTTGAGCGCGCGGCTGTGCTCACGATGGATGGCGTGGGCGAGTGGACCACCACATCGCTCGCGATTGGATCAGGCACGGATATCAAGGTGCTGCGCGAGATCCATTTTCCGCATTCACTCGGCCTGCTCTACTCGGCCTTCACCTACTACACCGGCTTCAAGGTCAACTCGGGCGAATACAAAGTGATGGGACTGGCCCCCTACGGGGAGCCAAAATACGCGGCGCGCATTCTGGAGCATCTGATCGATGTCAAGGAGGACGGCAGCTTCCGCCTCAACCTCGATTATTTCGACTATTGCACCGGTCTGAAAATGACCAATGACCGCTTCGACGGTTTGTTCGGCGGCCCGCCGCGCAAGGCGGAGGAGCGCATGGGCCAGCGCGAAATGGATCTGGCTGCTTCGATCCAGGCGGTGACCGAAGAAGTGGTGCTCAAACTCGCGCGCGGCGTCGCGCGCGACACCGGCGAAAAGAATCTGTGTCTGGCCGGCGGCGTCGCGTTGAACTGCGTCGCCAACGGCAAGCTGCTGCGGCAGCGTTACTTCGAGCGCATGTGGCTGCAACCGGCCTCGGGTGATGCAGGCGGCGCACTCGGCGCGGCGCTGGTGGCCGCGCACATGTTCAAAAACGAGCCGCGCAAACTGAATGGCACGGCCGATTTGATGCAAGGCTCGTATCTCGGCACCGGCCACGGCACTGCTGATACCGTCAAGCGCCTGACCGCCATGGGTGCCAAGTTTGAGGTGCTCGATGATGACGCGCTGATTGCGCGCTGCGCAGACGCGCTGGCCGAAGGCAAGGCGCTCGGCTGGCATCAGGGCCGCATGGAATTTGGGCCGCGGGCACTCGGCGGCCGCTCGGTGCTCGGCGACGCGCGCTCGCCCACCATGCAAAAGCTGCTCAACCTGAAGGTCAAGTACCGCGAGTCGTTCCGCCCGTTTGCACCCGCTGTGCTGCGTGAAGACGTGGGCGAGTGGTTTGACATCAATGAAGACAGCCCCTACATGCTGTTGGTGGCCGATGTGCTCGACAAACACCGCATTGCCATGACGCCGGAGCAGCAGCAATTGTTCGGCATCGACAAGCTCAATGTGCCGCGTTCGTCGATTCCGGCTGTGACCCATGTGGACTACTCGGCTCGCATCCAGACGGTGCATCGCGAAACAAACCCGCGCTACCACGCGGTGATCAGCCGAT